>JAGXHO010000060.1 GCA_024636105.1 Trueperaceae bacterium
GTCGGCAAGACGCTGCTCGAGGGCCAGCTGCGCAAGCGCACGGGCGCCTCGGTGGTCGCCGTCCTGCGCGATGGCGCGGCGATCGCCAACCCGCCGATCGACACCCGCTTCGAGGTGGGCGACACGGTCGTGATCATCGGTACCCCCGAGCAGGGCGAAGCCGCGCGACTCGAGCTCGAAGGCGCCGCGGGCTGAGTCGGCGAGGCGCGTGAACCCCGTCCTCGAACTGGGCCTCATCGCCCTCGGGCTGTACCTGGCCGCGTGGGTCTCCAAGCGGTTGGGGCTCGCGACGATCGTGGGGTACATCGTCCTGGGGCTCGCCTTCGGGCCCGGCAGCCTGGTGCCGATCTACACGCCGAGCGACACGGTCCACCTGTTCGGCGAGCTCGGCCTCATCCTGCTGCTCTTCTTCATGGGCCTCGAGTTCTCGCCCGCGCGCTTCGCCGAGGGGGGCCGCGCGATCGTCGTGGCCGGCACCATCGACCTGGTGAACTTCGCCGTCGGGTTCGGCGCAGCGATGCTGCTGGGCTACGGCTGGCTGGCGGGGCTGTTCCTGGGCGGCATCACCTACATCTCGTCCTCCGGTGTGATCGCCAAGCTCCTCACCGAGCGCAAGCTGCTCGCCTACCCGGAGGCGGAACGCACGCTGGGCGTGCTCGTCTACGAGGACCTGGCGATGATCGTCATCCTCGGCGGGCTCGGCCTCCTCACCTCCGGTGGTGGCTGGCAGGAGTTCGTCGGGGTCGCGCTGGTGCTGGTCGCGTACGGCGTCCTGCTCCGGTGGGGACGCCAGCCGCTCGAGCGGTTGCTGTCGCGCGAAGGGGAGACCTTCGTGCTGCTGCTGGTGGCGCTGGTGGCGCTCGGCGCGATGGGCGCCGATCGGCTCGGATTCCCCGAGGCGGTCGCGGCGTTCCTGATCGGGATGATGCTCGCCGAGTCCGACCACAAGGCGCGTCTCGAGGAGACGCTGGTGCCCTGGCGCGACGTCGCCGCGGCCGCCTTCTTCCTGGAGTTCGGATTGTCGGTGGAGCTCGGCGCGGCGCTCGCCTTCGCCCCGGTGGCGCTGGGGCTCGCCGCGGTCACGGCGCTGGTCAACCTGGCGAGCGGCTACGCCTCCGGCCGCGCGACCGAGCTCTCGCACCGGGCCTCGCTCGGCCATGGGCTCATGCTGATCCCGCGCGGCGAGTTCTCGCTCGTGATCGTCGGGCTCGCCGCGTCGGTGACCGCGCTTCCGGAGGACGTGCGCGCGGGCTTGACCGGCATCGCCTCGCTCTACGTGTTGGCGCTCGTGATCGTGGGGTCGGTGATCTTCGTGCGCTACGACCGGATCAACGAGCGGCTGGCGCGCTGGCTGCTGCCACCCGCGGCCCGCCGGCGCCTGCGCGAGCGCGAGCAACAGCTGGCACGGGTGCGGCTCGAAGACTGAGGAAGCCGGCCACCGCGCGGGCGGGACGCGGACGTCCGCCGACGTGGATTGCAGCGCGCGTTAGCATCGAGCCGGCGCCGATGGTGTGGTGCGCCCCGGAGGAGAACCCCCATGACGCGACGCCTCGTGCCCCTCGTGCTCCTTGCCGCCGCCGCATCGATCGGATCGGCGCAGCTGCCCCTCACGCCGCCGACCTACCTGCTGTCGTCCAACACCGAGCTCGTCGCCGAGGTTCCCGTGCACGGCGCCTTGACCCCGGCCAGCGGCCGGAACTTCAAGGACGGCAGCCACGTCGACGTGCTCGTGCTGCGCAGCGGTGGCGACGAGGTGGTCGAGGTGCGCGTCGAGAGCGACGACTTCGACACCTACCTGACGCTCGTCGCGCCCGACGGCACGATCCTCGACGCGAACGACGACGTCGCTGCCAACGACGCGTTCTACGCATCGCGCGTGCGCGCGTACCTGCCGACCGCCGGCACCTACCTCGTCGTCGTCAGCGGCTACGGGCCCAACGACCTCGGCGCCTACACCGCTACCCGCGCTGCCTATGCGCCGCCGCCCAAGGTGGTCGTCGACGTCGACCTGCCCGGTCGCTACGAGGGCTCTCTGAGCGAGGAGTCCGCCGACATGCTGTGGGTCACGGTCCTCGCACCCACCACCGTGCGCGCGACGCTGCGCTCCCCGGACTTCGACACCGTGCTCGAGGTGTACGGCGAGGACGGCGCCTACGTCGACGGGAACGACGACTTCGACGACACCGACTCGCAGCTGGTGCTGGACCTCGAGCCGGGCCGCTACGAGTTCCTCGTCAAGGGCTTCTTCGAGCAGGCGAGCGGCGCGTACACCTTCGAGATCGCGCCCTTCGATCAGCCCGAGCCGGTGGTCGTCGACGTGACCGCGCCGGGCGTCGTCGAGGGCTTCCTCGAGGACGGGGCCGTCGATACGTACCGCCTCACGCTGACCGCGCCGGCGACCATCACCGTCGACCTGCGCTCGTTCGAGTTCGACACGATGCTCGAGGCGTTCGAGGAGGCCGACGCGGCGACGTTCTACTACCTCGATGGCAACGACGACGCCGGCGACGGGACCGACTCGCAGCTCGTGCTCGAGCTGCCGGCGGGCACCTACCTGTTCGACGCCGCCGGGCTTTGGTCCGGCGCCAGCGGCGCATACACGATCGAGTTCCGTTGGTGAGCGCCGGCTGACGCCGCCGTCGGCGTCAGAGGTTCGTGACGGACGCCGTGTAGCCTCGTGGGCAGGCACGACCGTGCGGTCGCCGAGTGGCCGCCCCGAGAGGATGCCCATGCATCGACGCCACCTTCGCTCCATCGCCTCCATCGCCGCCCTCCTTCTCGTCGCCTCCGTCGCCTTCGGCCAGCAGCCGGTGCAGAGCCCCAACTACCTGCTCTCGGGCGCACCCAGCCTCGAGCTGGGCGTCCCGGTCGGGGGCGCGTTGACGCCGGCGAGCGGCCGCAACTTCAAGGACGGGACGTACCTCGACGTCCTGATCGTGCGCGCCCAAGCGGGTGAGAGCGTCGCGCTGCTCGTCGAGAGCGATGCCTTCGACACGTACCTGAGCGTCTTCGATCCCGTCGGCAGCTTGATCGCCGCGAACGACGATGCCTGGGACGTCTCCGATGCCTGGTACGCGTCGCAGGTCGCGTTCGAGGCCGCGCTGACGGGCGCCTACGTGGTCGTCGTGAGCGGCTTCGCGCCCACCGACCTCGGCGCCTACACCGCCACCCGCATCGATTGGGTGGCGCCCGAGCCCGTCCTCGTCGACGTCGCGGGCCCCGGCATCTTCCGCGGCGTGCTCGAGCCGGGGACCCCGGTCGCCTACCGCTTCACCGTCGACGCGCCGGCGACGCTCACCGCGACGCTGCGCTCGCTCGCGTTCGACACGTACGTGACGCTCCTGGTCGACGGCGTCGTCGTCGCCGAGAACGACGATTTCGAGGACACGGACTCGCAGGTCCTCGTCGACCTGGAGCCCGGCACGTACGTCGTCGAGGTCGCCGGGTACTTCGGCGATGCGTCCGGCGCCTTCGGGCTGGACCTCGACTGGTGAGCGGGCGCCCCCACCTCCCGAGCCGCGTCCGGCGGACCGTCGCGCGCGCGGTCGCTGCCACCGCCGTCCTCGCGACCGCCCTCGCGTTCGCGCAGCCGACGTGGGTCGCCGACCCCGACGGGGCGTACCCCGGGCGTCAGGCCGGCGTCCAAGGCCTCGCCTACGTCGAAGCCGCCACCTTCCCGGCCGACCTCACCCAGGACCAGACCGGGCTGTTCGTCGTCTGCGACGGCGCTTCGCTCGATGCGACCGACCTGTTCCTATGGGTCGGGGTCCTCCCGCCCGGCGCCGTCGATGCCGCTGGCACCCTCGAGGTCCTGACCCGTCGCGGCAGCGACGCGGCGCGCAGCGCACGCTGGTCGGTGGACGTCGACTCCGTCGTCGGCGAGGTCGTCGTGGCGAACCCGACCGTGCGGTCGCTCCTGCTGGAGGACCTGCGGCGCGGCGGCACCCTCGCGGTCCGGCTCGCGACCGACCCGGCCGCCGGCGCCGCCCAGCCCACCTTCGTCTACGAGGTCGACGGCTTCCCTGAGGACGCCCTGGACTGCGGTTCGCGCACCGTGGCGGCGAGCGACCCGTTCGCGGGCGCTCCGATCGTGCCCGTCGAACCCGCCGCCGACGACCCCTTCGCGGACGCCCCGGTGGCACCGGTCGACCCCTTCGCTGACGCTACTGCAGCGCCGGAGGATCCCTTCGCGGACGCCCCTCGAGCGCCGGATCCGGCCCCGCCCCCGGCCGCGGACCCCTTCGCCGTCGCTCCGGTTGCGCCCGCCTCGACTGCGCCACCCGCCGTAGGCGACGGGTACGAAGACGCGTTCCTGACCGATCCGACCACGGGCCTCCTGAGCCTCTCCGGCACGCTCGCCGAGGTCGTGTCGATCCCACCGCGCGTGGACCTTACGGCGTTGACCACCGATGCAGCCGGCGCGATCATCTACGCCAACCCTGGGGGGGTGATCAGCGCCTTCGGTGGGTTCTGCGACCCCGAGGGGGGCGGCGACAACGGCTTCTTCATCGAGCTGGCGTCGCCGGCGTTCGCGACCTTCGAGGAGCGCGGCACGCTGGTTCTCTACGCTGACGGGTACGAGATCGGCTTCGTGGAACTCGGGATCTACGTCGACGACCGCGGCGCAACCGCCTACGTGGTCTACGACCAAGACGAGCTCGGCATCCTGCGCGCGCTCGAAGCCTTCCCGACCCTGGAGGCGGTGGTGTTCGGTTCGGGTGCCGGGGACCGAGCCGATGCCTATTGGGGCTTCGCGACCGCCGAGATCGCCACGGCGGTCGCGGTGCTCGACTGCGCGCCGTGATCGGGTCGCCGGGGGCGCGTTCGCGCCGCCCGGCGACCCGGCTTGGATCAGAACAGGAGGAAGGCCAGTGTGAACGCGCGATCGACGGACGTCGTGCCACCGAGCGCATCCTCCACCACGAGCTGCAGGACGAACTCGCGCGGTTCGGTGATGCAGTTGGTCCATTGGGCGACGTCGTCCTCGGGCGTCCACTTCAGCTGGGTGGTCGCCGGCGTCGCGCACACCGCGGCCACCGATAGCAGGACCGCCACGTGGCCGTCGTTGCCGCAGGCGTGGTTCCAGCCCTCGTGCGTCGAGCGGTAGGGCACGCTCTTCTCGTCGGGCATGGGCAGCGCGTCCATGTCGACGCGCGCGAGCACCGTCCGGCCGGGCTTGCCCGTGTCCCACAGCGCCACCACGCCGGTGCCGCCGACGCCCGTGCGCGGAGCGAGGCCGAGCGCGCGCAGGCGCTCGGCGATCACCCCCATGGTGCGGGTCTCCTGGAAGTCGATCTCGGGGTGGGCGTGCAGGTCGCGGCGGGTGGCTACGGTGCGCTCGGTGAGCGCGCGGGCGTGGTCGCGACCGGTCGGTATGGCGGTCTCCGGAGGCGCGTCAGGCGAGCGCGGCGCGCAGGTCGGTCAGGGGGAAATCGTCACCTACGAAGAGGAGCGGTGCGTCGGCGACCTTGGCGATCGCGTAGACCATGCTGTCGCCGAAGTTCAGGCCGGCGGCGTGGCGACCCCGGCCGTAGGTGCGGAACGCCTGCGCGGCGACGGTCGCGTGCTCGTGCGTGTACGGCAGGACGTCGATGCCCGCCTCGACGAGGAGCGCCGGAAGCGCTGTCGGCGGCACGCCGCGCGCGGCGGCGACGATCGCGGCTTCCGTCAGCGTCGGCGCGCCGATCGCCGCCCACGGCGCGCCACCAAGCGCCGATGCGATCGCCGGCGCTGATGGCTCGCGCAGGAGCAGTGCGATGAGCGCGCTGGAGTCGACGATCACACGCCCTCCGGGCCGTACCCGAGGATCCGTTCGCGTTCGGAACGCGTCGTCGGCACCCCCAAGGACTCTTCGGGGACGTAGGGCCACACGTCGTGTTCCAGGAACTCGAGGATCCGACGGTGCCGCGGGCGTGCGCCCTGCGCCGCGACGAGCCCGAGCCGCAGCTCGAGCGCGCCGCGTACGGCTTCCGTCTTCGTCGTTCGCTGCGCCTCGGCAAGTCGTTCGGCGAGCGCCTCGACCTCCGCGTTCTTGATGTTGAGCGCCATCGCGATCCTCCCTGCTACGCAGAAGGTAGCACGGTGGACCTCCCTCGGAACGAACCCGCCACGACTGCGCACCACCTCACGGAGCCGTCATCGCCAGGCCAGACGCCACCGCGAACGCGACCGGCAACCAGACGAGCGCCAGCGCCGTCTGCACCGCGAGGATCGAGGCCATCAAGCGCTCGTCGCCCCCCATCGCGCGCGCCAGTACGAACGCCGCCGAGGCCGTCGGCAGCGCCTGGAACACGAGCAGTGGAGCAAGTTGCTCGGGCGGCAGGCGCAGCGCCGATGCGAACACCCACGTCGCGAGCGGCAGCGCCACGAGCTTGAGGACGCTCGAGCCCGCGATGGGGCGCAGTTGCGCGGCCACGCCGCGGAAGCGCAGCGTCGCGCCGACCGAGAGCAGCCCGGTGCCGAGCGAGGCCTGACCCAGCAGCCCCAAGGCGCCCTCGATCGGCCCCAGCGGCAGGGCCACGGCGCGGACCGCGATGCCCGCGAGCGAAGCCAGGATGAGCGGGTTGCCCGCGACCGAGCGCACCACCCGCGACCAGCGCAGCGGGTGGCGCCCGGCGAAGCGCGCGAGGACCGTCACGCACGCGACGTTGACGACCGGTACGGTGATCGCCACGAGCAGCGCGGTCAGGCCGGCGGCGCCGGGGAAGAGCACGGGCACCACCGCGAAGGCCGCGAAGCTGTTGAAGCGCACCGATCCTTGGAACACCGACGTGAAGGCGGGGCCGTCCGCCGCCAGCGCCCGCCGACCCAGGAGCGCGAGCGTTGCCACGACCGCCAGGCCACCCCATACCGCGAGCGCCACGCGCCCGCTCCCTTCGAGCCCGCCGCGTGCGGTGGCGAGGCTGACGAAGATGAGCGCGGGGAACAGCACCCAGTAGTTGAGCCGATCGAGACCGGGCCAGAACGGTTCGGGCAGGAACGCGCCGCGCCGCAGCGCGAAGCCGAGCGCGATCAGCAGGGTGAGCGGGACGACGGCGGCGGCGACGGTGGACACGCGAGGGATGCTACCCCCAGCGCGCCACCTCGTGCGCCCGCCGCCGAATACGGGCGCGGCACGCGCGTCATAGCAGGCGCTGCGCCAACGTCAGCACGACCGGCAGCGTGGCGAGCGCCAGCGCCGTCCCGGCGACCACCGCGTCGCCCACCAGGGCGGCGTCGCCCTCGAACTCGACCGCGAGCATCGCGGCGTTCACCGCCGTCGGCATCGCTCCGATCAGCACCAGCACGGACAGGTCGAGGCCGCGTAGCCCGACGAGCAGCCCCACCGCGGCCGCCAGGAGCGGACCGGCGCCGAGCTTGAGCCCCACGGCGATCCATGCCGCGCCGCTCGGCCGCCAGCGACGGGCGCGGACGAGCTGCACGCCCAACGTGAGCAGCACCAGTGGGATCGCCGCGTCGGCGAGCAGTCCGACGGCGCGCGCGAGCGCCGTCGGTGGCGTCACCCCAGTACCGTTGACGATCAGACCCAGCAGCGCCGCCCAGAGCACCGGGAAGCCGAGCACCGTGCGGAGCGCTCGTCCCAGCGTCGTGGGGCGCCCCACGAGGCTGGGGCCGAGCGTGAACATCAGGAGCGAAGTCGCGACGTACAGCACGAGCGCCCGCTCGAGTCCGGCCGCGCCGAAGGCGAACAGCGCCAGGGGGAGGTTCAGGTTGGCGGCGTTCGGCAGCACGCTGGTGCCGACGAGCGCGCGCCGTCGGACGGGCATCCAGCGCCGGCCGACGTACGCCGCGAGCGCCGCGGCGACCAGCAAGTAGCCGGCGTAGCTGGCGAGAAGCCGCGAGACGGTCGCGCTGGCCAGCTCGAGCTCGGCGAGCGTGCGGTACGCGAGCGCCGGAACCGCCGCGTAGAGCGCGACCCGGTTGATCGGCGCCACCTCGAGACCGAAGCGGAGGCCGATCGCTGCACCGGCCGCGATCACCAGGAAAACGGGCAGGACGACGTCGAGCAGGAGCACCAAGACCGCGGGCACGGGCGCATGCTACCGGTGTCCACGAGCTCAGCGCCCGTTACCGCGGTGTCGGCGCGGTGCTCCGGAGGTAGCGAGCGCCGGCGATCACGCGCAGCGCGCCCGGCAGCACCCGCGCGACCAACGGGGTGGTCCCGACCACGTCGCCGTCGAAGTGCACCGGCAGCGGCGGATCGGCTTCGACGCGCACCTCGCGCGCGCGCTCGAGCTGGGCGCGGCTGCCCTTGCGCGTGATCAACCGCACGACGGCGGTGGCGGCGCGCCACACGTCGGGCGAGCGCAGCACCGCGACGTCGACGCGGCCGTCGTGCGGGTCGGCATCGGGGCCCAATTGCATTCCGCCGAGCGCCAGCCGCCCGGCGTTGACGATCGTGACCGTGTGCGCGCTCATGTGGGTCGTGTTGCCATCGAGGGTGAGCGTGACGCGGTGGCCCCGCAACCGCGGCAAGCGCCGGAGCACCGCCCAGACGTAGGCGAGGAAGCCGAAGCGCGCCTTGGCGGCCGCGTTGGCGTCGCGGTTGATGTCGGCGTCGAGCCCCGCTCCCAGGAACAGCAGCGCGATCCCCTCGGGGGCGAACACCTCGACCACGTCGAGGTCGACCACCCGGCCGGCCGCGAGGGCGGCGATCGCCTTCGCCGGGTCGA
>JAGXHO010000061.1 GCA_024636105.1 Trueperaceae bacterium
GCCCTGGTCGAGCACGTCGGCGGGGGTGGCGACGGCCTCGCCACCGAGCGCGCGCACGGCGGCGGCGACCTCCTCGGCCTTGTCGCGGCGACGCCCGAGCACGGCGACGCGCGCGCCGGCGGCGGCCAGGCCCTGCGCCATGACGCTACCGAGCACGCCGGTGCCGCCCGTGAGCACGCAGACCTTGCCGTCGAGGCGGAAGTCCGGGCGGAAGTCGGATCCTTGCGGGGCGTTCGCCCCTGCGTCGGACGTGTTCATGAACTCCCTCTCTCGCCGTTCGGCGGCGGCGTCCGCGCGGGCGTCGCTGTGTGGGTTCGCCTGGTTCGCGCGGCCACGGGCGTCAGAGCTTCGAAGCGGAATCGGGGTCGAGGTAGAGCGCGGCGTGCTCGACGGTTCGGAGCACCGAACCGGGTCGCTCCTCGGAGACGGGTTCGGTCAGGCACGCACGCACGGCCTCGGCCTTGCGGGCCTCGGGGACGATGCACAACACCCGTTTGGCGGCGAGCAGCGCCGGCACGGTCAGCGTGATCGCGTGCGTGGGCACGCCGTCGATGGAGTCGAAGTGCCCCTCCCCCACCTGCTGGCGGCGGCTCGCGGGGTCGAGGCGCACCGCCTTCGCCCACACCGGGTCCGCGAAATCGGCGTACGGAGGGTCGTTGAAGGCCAGGTGGCCGTTCTCGCCGAAGCCGAGCGCCACCGCGTCGGCCGGGTGGGCGCGCAGCTCCGCCTCGTACTCGGCGCAGACGGCGGCGACGCGCCCGGGGTCGCCCGAGACCGGGTGGAAGGTAGCGCCCTCGACGTGGCTCAGGAAGTGCTCGCGCAGGAAGCGCGGGAAGCTCGCGCGGTGCTCGGGGTCGATGCCGATGTACTCGTCCATGTGGAAGACGTGGACCTTCGACCAGTCGATGCCCGGTGCGACGCGCAGCGCGCGCAGGAAGGCGAGCTGCGAGTTGCCGGTGGCGACGATGACGCTCGCCTCGCCGCGCTCCGCGATGGCCTCGACGAGGATGGCGGTCATGTCGTCGGCGGCGGCCTGGCCCATGTCGGCCTCGCTGTCGTAGACGCGCACGGGCAGGAGGTCGATGCGATCGGTGCGTTGGGGGGTGGGGCTCATGAGGGCGCTCCTTCCAGGCCGCGCGCGACGGTGCGGCCCGCGATGAGGGTCTCGAGCGGGGTGAGGTCGGGGGCGAAGACCGCGAGGTCGGCGTCCTTGCCCGCGGCGAGGCTCCCCTTGGTGCGGTCGACGCCGATCACCCGCGCCGGGGTGAGGCTCGCGGCGCGCACCGCATCGAACAGCGGCACGCCGAGCTGCTGCACGACGACCGCGAGCATGCCGTCGAGCAGCGTGCTGCTACCGGCGAAGGCGCTGCGGTCGGGCATCATGCCGACGCCGTCGTGCACCTCGTAGCTCAGCGCGCCCAGGGTGAAGGACGACCCCTCGGGGAGGCCGGCGCCGCTGGTGGCGTCGGAGACGAGGCACAGCCGGTCTGGGCCGAAGGCCTTCCAGGCAAGCGCCATGAGCGTGGGCGGCAGGTGCTTGCCGTCGGCGATCATCTCGCCGGTGAGCGTGTTCGAGGCGAGCGAGGCCTCGAGCAGCCCCGGGCGCCGCCACGGCCCCTCGCGCACGGTGGTCGACTGCCCGCTCCACAGGTGGATCACGTGGCTCAGGCCCAACCCCTCGCAGCGCGCGAGGACGTCGTCGGTCGCCGACGAGTGGCCGGCGGCCGCGACGATCCCGAGCGCCACCAGGCGGCGCGTGAGGTCCTCTGCGCCCGGCAGCTCCGGGGCGAAGCTCACCAGCCGGATGGCGTCGGCGTACGCGAGCAGCGCGTCGACCGAGCCGTCGTCCGGGTTGCGCAGGTGGGCGGGGTCCTGCGCGCCGCTCTGCGCCGCGGCGAAGTAGGGGCCCTCGACGTGGGCGCCGAGCACCTGGGCGCCAAGCCCTTGGGTGCCCGCGCGCCCCGGCGCACCCGAAATATCGGGCGCACCCGATTTATCGGGCGCCATCCAGGCGCGGGTGGTGGCGAGCGCGGTGAGGATGTCGGCGAAGGGCGCCGTCGAGGTGGTGGCGAGCAGCGAGGTGACGCCGCGGCGCGCCTGCTCGCGGAGGATGGTGTCGAAGGCGATGTCGTCGCCGTCGAGGAACGAGCGGCCGAGCGCGCCGTGCGTGTGGAGGTCGATCATGCCCGGGAGCAGGTAGGCGCCCGCCAGGTCGCGGCGCGGCGTGTCGGCGGCGACGTCGCCCTCGCGGCAGATCGCCTCGATGCGGCCGCCGGCCGTCAGGAGCACACGGTCGTCGGCCACCCGGTCGGGCAGCACCAAGCGACCGCCCGTCCAGGCGACGCGGCCCGGGGCGGCGGCCGCTGCGGAGGCGCTCACGACGCCGCCGCTCCGGTCCCGGTCGTTGCCGGGACCGCGGCGTCGGCCGCGCGCGCCACGTCCATCTCGCCGATGCCCGCCAGGTCGAGGTCGTCGGCCAGGTGGCAGGCGACGAAGTGGCCGGGCTGCACCTCGCGCAGCGGCGGCGCCTCGTGCTTGCAGAGGTCGACCGCGAACGGGCAGCGCGGGTGGAAGTAGCAGCCTGACGGCGGGTTGGCCGGGTTCGCGACCTCGCCCGGCAGCCCCTTGAGCGCGGCTCGCAGGTCGGGGTCGGCGACCGGCACCGCCTTCATGAGCGCCGCCGTGTACGGGTGCTTGGGGTGGTGGAAGAGCGCCTCGGTGGGGGCGAGCTCGACGAGCTTGCCGACGTACATGACCGCCACCCGGTGGCTGATGTGCTTGACGATGCTCAGGTCGTGCGCGACGAACAGGTACGAGAGGTCGAGGCGCCGCTGCAGGTCGAGCATCAGGTTGAGGATCTGCGCCTGCACCGAGACGTCGAGCGCGGAGACCGCCTCGTCGGCGACCACCAGCCGCGGCTCGAGCGCGAGCGCGCGGGCGATGACCACGCGCTGCCGCTGCCCACCGCTGAAGGCGTGCGGGAAGCGGTGCATGTACTCGGGGCGCAGGCCGACGAGGTTCAGTAGCTCGGCGACCCGATCCATCCGCTTCTGGCGGCTGGACTCCCCTTGGACGTAGAGCGGCTCGCCGATGATCTCGAGCAGATTCTTGCGCGGGTTGAGCGAGCCGAAGGGGTCTTGGAAGATCATCTGCATCTCGCGCCACACCGGCCGGATCTGGCGCTCGGGGAGGTGGGCGAGGTCGAGCACCTCGCCGCTCGCCAAGCGGAACAGCACCCTGCCGGCGGTGGGCTCGACCGCGCGCAGGATCGCGCGGGCGGTGGTGGTCTTGCCGCAGCCGCTCTCGCCGACCAGGCTGAGGATCTCTCCGTCGTGGACGGTGAACGAGACGTCGTCGACCGCCTTGACCAGGCCGACGGTGCGCTGCAGGAAGCCCCCCTTGATCGGGAAGTGCTTCTTGAGCCCCTCGACGCGCAGCAGCGGGGGGCGCGCCGGGTCGGTCGCGGTGGCGGGCGCGGTGGCGGGTGCGGTGGCGCTCGGAGCGTCAGCCACCATCGGCCTCCTCGTGGTCGTGGTGCAAGAAGCAGGCGACCGGCGAGCCGCCGGGCGCGGCGAACAGCGCCGGCATGGCCACGTCGCAGCGGCCGGGGATGGCATCGGGGCAGCGCGGGTGGAAGGGGCAGCCGGTCGGCCGCTGCAGCGGGTGCGGGATGCTGCCCGCGACCGTCGGAAGCTGGATGCGCGGCTCGGCATGCAGGCTCGGCACGCTCTGGAGGAGCGCGCGCGTGTACGGGTGGCGGGGGCGGTGGAAGATGTCGTGGACCGGCCCTTGCTCGACGACGCGGCCGAGGTACATGACCACCACGTGGTCGGCGAGCTGCGCGATGACGCCCAGGTCGTGGGTGATGAAGACGATCGACGAGCCGTGCTCGCGCTGCAGCTGCTTGAGCAGCTCGAGCACCTGCGCCTGGGTCGTGACGTCGATGGCGGTGGTCGGCTCGTCGGCGACCAGGATCGCCGGGTTGCACGAGAGCGCCATGGCGATGATCGCGCGCTGCCGCAGGCCGCCCGACAGCTGCCAGGAGTAGGCGTCGAAGCGCTGCTCGGGGCTCGGCATCCCCACTTCGTGCAGCTTCTCGATCGCGATGGCCTTCGCCTCGCGCTTGGTCACGTCCTGGTGCAGCACGATCGCCTCGACGATCTGCGAGCCGATCGAGTGCAGGGGGCTGAACGAGGCCATCGGCTCCTGCGGGATGAGGGCGATGTCGCCCCCGCGGATCTGACGGATGCGGCGCCCGGCCTCGGGGAGCTGGGCGAGGTCGACGTCGATCGCCTTGTGCTTGCCCGAGGCGGGGCGGCGGTAGAGGATCTTGCCGGCGACGATGCGCCCCGGCTTCTGGACCAGGCGCAGCACGGACTTCATGGTGATGCTCTTGCCGCAGCCGCTCTCGCCGACGACGCCGACCACCTCGCCGGCGTACAGGTCGAAGCTCACGCCGTCGACGGCGCGCACCACGCCCTCGTCCATCGTGAAGTGGGTCTTGAGGCCGCGGATCGACAGGATCGGCTCGCCGACGCGCTCGAAGCGGCGGGCGGCGGCCGGGTCGGGCGCGGCGGCGTCAGGAGCTGTAGGGGTCTGCTGCATCACGCAAGCCGTCTCCCAGAATGTTGAGGGCGAGCACCGTCACGATCACGAACAGGCCGGGGATCATGAGCCAGGGTGCGTTGACGACGGACTGCAGGTTCTGCGACTCCTGCAGCATGACGCCCCAGCTGATCGCGGGGGGGCGCATGCCGAGGCCGAGGAAGCTCAGGAAGGTCTCGTTGAGGATCATCAGCGGGATCGCGAGCGTGGTCGCGGCGATGATGTGGCTGGTGAACGACGGCACCATGTGCGAGAAGATGACCCGCGCGCGGCTCGCGCCGACCAGCCGAGCCGCCAGCACGAAGTCCTCCTCGCGCAGCGACAGGAAGCGCCCGCGGACCTCGCGCGCGAGGCGCGTCCAGCCGAGCAGCGCCAGGATGACGGTGATCGCGAAGTAGACCCAGGTGACGGGCCACTCGCGCGGCAGCGACGCGGAGAGCGCCAGCCACACCGGGATGGGCGGCAGCGCCTGCAGCAGCTCGATCAGCCGCTGGATGACGTTGTCGACCACCCCGCCGAAGTAGCCCGAGATGCCGCCGAGCAGGATGCCCAGGATCGTGCTCAGCGCCACCGCGACCAACCCGATCGAGAGCGAGATGCGCGTGCCGTAGGTGAGCCGCGACCACTGATCGCGGCCGAGGCGATCGGTGCCCAGCAGGTTGGGGATGTCGGTACCCGAGGCGCCGGCGAAGCTGATCAGGTGCCGGTCGGCGGGGATCAGCCCGAAGAGGCGGTAGGTATAGCCGCGCGCGAACAGCCGCACGGGGTAGCGGACCTCGGCGTCGATTACCCACTCCATGCGCAGCGTCCTCGGGTCGCGCTGCCCGACGACGCCGTAGACGAACGGCAGCGCGGGCCGCCCGTCGTGGATGAGCTGGATGGTCTGCGGCGGGGTGAAGGCGTGGCGCGCGCTGGTGGCGTTGGGGTCCTGGGTGGCGAAGAACTCGGGCATCGCGGCGATCGCCGCGATCAGGACGACCACCCAGAGGCTGACGAGGGCGAGCTTGTGCTTGCGGAAGCGCCACCAGGTGAGCTTCCAGGCGGGGGCGACGTAAACGGCGCTGGCGCCGTCCTTCTTGGCGGCCGGGCGCTTGCCGGCGTCGGGCACGGTCGCGGCCACCTCAGGCACCGTCCATCCGGATGCGCGGATCGAGCATCGCCAGCAAGATGTCGCTGACCAGCGTGCCGATCACGGTGAGCACGGAGAACAGCAGGATGATCACGCCGGCGAGGTACATGTCCTGCCCCACCAGCGCGCGCAACAGCAGCGGTCCGATGGTCGGCAGGCTCATGACCACCGACACCACGACGCCGCCCGAGAGCAGCTGCGGGAAGTACCAGCCGAGCGTGCTCACCACCGGGGCGATCGCGACGCGGGTGGGGTACTTCAGGACCAGCTTCCACTCGGGGAGGCCCTTGGCCCGCGCCATCTCGGAGTAGGGCTTGCCGAGCTCGTCGAGGAGGTTGGCGCGCACCACTCTGGCGATCTGCGCGGTGCCGGCCACGCCGAGCACGATCATCGGCAGCCAGATGTGGTTCATGAGGTCGCCGACGCGCCCCCAGCTCCAGGGCGCCTGCGCGTACTCGGGCGAGAAGAGCCCCGTGACCGAGAGCCCGAAGCGGTCGAAGGCGATCCACATGAGCACCAGCGCCAGAAGGAAGTTGGGGGTGGCGAGGCCGACGTAGTTGAGGACCGTGAACACGTAATCGACGAGCGAATACTTGCGCGTGGCCGAGATGATGCCGATCGGGATCGCGACCGCCCACGTGAACAGCAGCGAGAAGGTGGTCAGCAGCAGCGTGAGCAGCAAGCGCTCACCGATCAGTTCGCTGTTGGGGCGGTTCCATTCGAGCGACACGCCCAGGTCGCCCTGGAGCATCCGGCCGATCCAGGTGAAGTACTGCTCCACCATCGGCCGGTCGAGGCCGTACCGGGTCCGCAGCGCGTCGACCTGCGCCTGGTCGACCGAGGAGCCGCCCTGGGTGAGCTCGGCGATGTAGCTGGTGATGAAGTCGCCGGGAGGCGCCTGGATGAGGACGAACGAGATGATCGAGAAGATAAAGAGCATGAACGGGACGACGAGCAGGCGTTTGAGGATGAACCAGTGCATCCGGACTCCGTCGCGGGGCACCGCCGGCAGGGGTGGGCTCGGTCCCTCCGTTACGGGCGGGCCACGCTCGTGCGTGGGCTCGGTGGAAGGCACCGCGTGGGGGTGGAGGTCCGATCGGACCTCCACCCCCACCCTACGTGCCTTACGGGCGGTCGAAGAAGAACTGCTCGGGCCGCGCGTCGCCCGGCGTGCGCAGCGGCCAGTCGTTGGCCACCACGAGCGGGACGTTGCGCAGGTCCTCGTTGACGACCACGACGCCCTGGATCATGGGGGTCAGGCCGACGGTGCCGATGCCGAAGAGCTCGGGCGAGGTGATGGTGAAGAGTTCCTTGGCAAGGGCGATCTGCTGCTCGACGCCCACGGTCTTGGCCTCTTCGATGATGTCGACGATGCGCTTGATGCTGCCCGTGGGCTCGATGCCGCGCTCGCCGCCCGTGGCGTACCAGGTGCGGGTCTCGACCGCGAAGATCGTGGCCGGGTCGGAGCGGGGGTCGACCTTCGGGTTACCGGTGAAGGGGAACGCCGTGGTGTCGTCGTTCCAGATCTCCATGATCAGCTCGTTGCTGTCGCGCATGGTGAAGTGCGCCGTGCGCTCGCGGACCTGGACATCGGTGTTCAGGCCGAGCGCGTCCCAGTTCGAGGCGACCAGCTGCGCCACGTCCGGCCAGGGGCCGAAGGCGGGGACGACCGAGATCTCGAGGCGCAGCGGGGCGCCGCTCGGCAGCGTGCGCTTGCCGTCGGCGCCGCGGGCGAGGCCGAGGCCATCGAGGATGAGGTTCGCTTGGGCGACGTCGAGCTCGGTGTGGCGGGTCGCTGCCTCGTCGCCCGGGTAGTACGGGTGCCAGGGGGCCGGGACGGGCTGGCGGATCTCGCCGAGTCCGAGGAAGGCCGACTCGCGGATCTCGTCGCGGTCGATGCCGATCGAGAGGGCGATGCGGAAGTCGCGGTTGGCGAGCAGGGCACCGAGTTCGGGGTTGATCGTGTACTGCTGGTTGACCCAGACGGCCGCGTCGCTGCCGCCGAAGGTCGGCCACGTGATCACGCGGTAGCCCGAGCGCTCGGCGTTCTCGACGAGCACGGGGTAGTTGGGCATCTGGATGTGGCGCGCCTGGAAGTCGAACTCGCCGGCGACGGCCGCGAAGTTCAGCGATTGCGCGTCGGCGAAGAAGCGGAACTGCACGTCGTCGATGTACGGGAGCTGGTTGCCCTCGGGGTCGACGCCGATGTAGTACGGGTTGCGGCGGATGGTGAAGATCGGGTCGGAGACCGTCGACTCGAACGGGATCCACGCGGCCATCGAGGGGCGCTCGGGGTTCGAGATCGGCAGCGCCTTGTCCATGAACAGCTGGGTCCAGGTGGTGTACCCGGCGGCGGCGACCATGGCGTCGAGCTCGGCCGCGTCGGCGAAGTCGGGGTGGAACTGCTGCAGGTAGTGGCCGGGCTGGAAGGCGGCCAGGGTGCGGTCGCCGCCGTCGCGGAAGGTCAGCTCGGTGAGGAACAGCGTGTTCGGGAAGTCGAACTCGAAGCGCACCGTGTAATCGTCGACGCGCACGAGGTTCGCCAGGCTGCCGTCGCTGTTCGCGAGCCAGGTGGGCACGGAGGGCGTCAGGTCGGTGTTGCGCACCGTGGAATCGAACCAGAAGGTGATCGCGTCGGCCGTGAACGGGGCGCCATCGGACCACTTGGCCCCCGGACGCAGGTGGAGCGTCCACTGGTGGAAGTCATCGGAGTTCTCCCACGACTCGACGATGTGGGGGACGATCTCGCTCCCAGTGGTGTTGAAGCGGACGAGGCTGTCGTAGACGACGCGGACGTAGTTGTTCGAGTCCGCCGGACCGGTGAATGCGCGCCGCAGCACGCCGCCGTACTGACCGATCTCGTCGACCGTCTGGATGACGAGCGGGTTCTCGGGGAGGCGCTCCTCGACCGGCGGGAGCTCACCGGCCGCGACGCGCGCTGCGAGCATGGGGGCTTCGTTGTAGGGCTGAGCGAACGCCGTGGTGCCGAGCGCGAGCAGCGCGGCGACCGCGACCACCCACCATCGGCGCCCGGAGGGCTCCGTCCTGAGCGATGTCGTGACCTGGTTCATGCGAGCTCCTTTCGAGGGAGGGCTTCGTACGGACGGGGCGTCGGCGACGCCACGACCCTGCGGGCCATGCCATGCGCCGAGGTCCCGGCGTACCCATCGGACGGTTCGCTGCGCTGGCGGCCACCGCGCGGCCGGACAACGTTAGCGATAACGAGTTTCGATCTGCCTCGGAACGTAGCACGTGCTGCGAAGCCCGGTCAAGGAGCGCCGCCGGAGACGGCGTTCATGTTCGAGAGACGACGCGACCGACACGCGTTAACGCCCGCGGCCGAGGCGTCCCGACGGAGGCTCGGTGCCCCGCGCGACGGGGCTCCCCCCGCACGTTAGCGTTAACGTGAACGGACCTCGCGGCCCGCGATCTTCCGGTGCGCGCGTCAGGCAAGGCGGGTGCGCGCATCGACCCCCTCGCGCAGCAGCTCGATGAGCAGCAGCAGGTTGCGGGTCACGTGGTACGGGTCCTTCACCGGCAGCCCGACCACCTTCGAGACCGGCCGGCCTTGGCGGTCGCGGATGGCGATCCACTCCCCGACCGCGGGGTCGGGGTTCGGGAAGGTCGCGAAGGTGTACGCATGGACCTCGTCGTGCATCGCGCGCAACGACGCCTCGCCGGTGGCCGCTTCGGCGAGCAGCGCCGCGTAGAGCGTCTCGGAGTGCGGCCACCAGATCTTGGTGTCCCAGCTGTCCTGGATCAGCTGCTCGAAGGGGCCGTCGACCGGCCCGTGCGGCGCGGGGCCGTCGGGGCCGGGCATCACGTAGCGGAACAGACCCCCGAACTCGCGGTCCCAACCGGCCTCGAACGACGCGCGCAGCACGCGCACGGCCGTCGCCACCGCGTCGGCGCGGCCGTGGGTCAGGGCCTGCTCCAGCACGAACCACATCGACTCGATCGCGTGGCCGGGGGTCACGTGGCGCGCGAGCAGGGTATCGGGCGCGGCCGGCCAGACGACCTCCTGGACCAGCCCGTCGGGGCGCACGAAGCCGTCGAGCACGGCGTCCATGTCGGCGAGCGCGTCGCGGGCCAGGTCGCCCTCGCGGGCGTGGCCCGCCGCGCGCGCGGCGCGCTCGAGCTCCTGCGCGACGTTCAGCATGATCATCGGCCAGGCGTGGGCGCGGCTGCCCGGCGGCAGCGGGTACGGCTCGCTGCGGACCGTGCCGGCAGCCAGGCGCGCGCGCAGAGCGTCGTAGCTCACCAGCGCCCGCTCCAGGTAGGCGGCCTCGCCGGTCGCACGCGCGACGCCCGCCAACCCCAGGATCACGAAGCCGTCGCCGAAGAAGCTCAGGTCGTGGCCCTTGCCCGGCAGGAACTCCTTCTTGGTACCGTCGGCCGCCAGCAGGTACGCGACCGAGCCGTTGGGCAGGAAGGCGTGCTCGAGCAGGAAGTCGGCGGTGCGGCGCGCGTGGGCGCGCAGCGGCTCGGCGTCGACGCGCAGCAGTCCGCGGTCGGCCATGCGCGCCGCGTGCGCCAGCGTCCACGCCCAGCGCGCCTGCGACCAGACGAACTTGTCGTCGCTCACCCGGCGCCCGGTCTCGTTCTCCAGGCAGGTGAACACCCCGCCGCGCTCGGCGTCGACCGCGCGCTCGAACCAGAAGGGAAGGATCGCATGCTCCAGGTGGTCCAGGTAGAAGTCGGCCAGCGCCGCGCGCGTGGCCCCCGCCGCGCGCATCACGCGGCCATCCGGCGCGCGGCGCGCGCTGGGGCGGGGGACGTCGCGGGTCGGCTGCATGCGGTCGGTGCGGGCGCGAGTGGGCTCATGCGGACCATCATGCAGGCTGGCGCCGGGGCGCTTCCCCGTTGTCCCGGGGTGGCGCAGTGAACTGGACGCTGCGCTGGTTCGGCCCACACGACCCGGTTCCGCTCGCGCACCTGCGCCAGGTGCCCGGGCTCGACGGCGTCGTCACCGCGCTCGCCGACGTGCCCGCGGGCACCCCGTGGAGCCGCGCGCAGGTGGGGGCGCACGCCGCCCGGATCGAAGAACACGGGCTGCGCTGGAGCGTGGTCGAGAGCATCCCGGTGAGCGAGGCGATCAAGACCGGCGGTCCCGAGCGCGACGACCACGTCGCCGCTTGGGCCGAGAGCCTGCGCGCGGTGGCCGACGCGGGCGTCGCCACCGTCTGCTACAACTTCATGCCCGTCTTCGACTGGATGCGCACCGACTTCGCGATGCCGCTCGGCGATGGCTCGAACGCGATGGCCTACGACGAGGCGGCGCTGCGGCGCATCGACCTCGCGGCCGGGATGCCGCGCCTGGAGGCGTGGGCGCAGGGGTACACGGCGGCGGAGCTGCGCGCCGCGCTCGACCGCTACGCCGACGTCGACGAGGCGCGCCTGCTCGAGCACCTGAGCGCGTTCCTGCGCGACGTGGTGCCGATCGCCGAGGTGCTCGGGGTGCGGCTCGCGATCCACCCCGACGACCCGCCCTGGTCGATCTTCGGGCTGCCGCGCATCGTGAGCGACGCTGCGGGGATCCGCCGCGTGCTCGAGGCGGTCGACAGCCCCGCCAACGCCCTGACGTTCTGCGCGGGCGCCCTGGGCGCCCGCGCCGACAACGACCTCGTCGCGATGGCGACGGCGTTCGCGCCGCGGATCGCCTTCGTCCACGCCCGCAACGTGCGCCGCACGGGCGCGCGCGACTTCCACGAGACCGCCCACCTGCGCGGGGCCGGCGACGTCGACTTGGGCGGCGTGCTCGCGGCGCTCGTCGACGCCGGCGTCGACGTGCCGCTGCGCCCGGACCACGGGCGCATGATCTGGGGCGAGACCGGCATCCCGGGGTACGGACTCCACGACCGCGCGATCGGGCTCGCCTACCTGCAAGGGCTGGTCGAGGGTTTCGAACGCCGCCGCCCCGCGGTGGCCGCGGCACCCCCCTTCCCTACCGCAGAGGTTTGACTTAGACTCACCGTTATCGATAACGCGCCAGGGTTCGCCGGGTCGCACGACCCAGCGGCCGCGCGGGAGGGGCGCCGGTGCCAGGAGCCGACCACACCTCACGGACGACGCTCGCCGACGTCGCGGCCCACGTGGGCGTGTCGGTGATGACGGTCTCGCGCGTCGTCAACGAGCGGCCCGGCGTCGGCCAAGGCACGCGCGACCGCGTCCGCGCCGCCGTGGCAGCGCTCGGGTACCGGCCCAACATCGTCGCGCGCGGCCTCAAGGTCGAGCGCTCGCGCACCATCGGCCTGCTCGTCCCCGACGTCACCAACCCGTACTTCCCCGAGATCGTCCGCGGGGCCGAGGACGTGGCCATCCGCCGCGGCTACATCCTGCTGCTCACGAACGTCATCGAGGACGTCGACCGCGAGGTCGCCGCCTTCGAGGCCTTCGAGGACCGCCGGGTCGAGGGGGTGATCGCCTGCAGCCCACGCCTCGACGACGAGCGCCTCGATGCGCTGCTGCGCCGCCACCCCGCGGCGGTGGTCGTCAACCGCCGTTCCCGTCCCGACGCCGCCGGCTCGGTGCGCATCGACCACGAACACGGCGCGCGGATGCTCGTGCGCCACTTGGCCGCCATCGGCTGCCGCCGGCTCGCGGTGCTCGCCGGCCCGAGCGATTCGCACGCCGGCCGCGAGCGGCTGCTCGGATTCGACCGCGAAGCGCGCGAACGCGGCCTCGAGCTCCCGCCGGAGCTCATCGTCCACGGGCCCCCCACCGTCGAGGGCGGTGCCCGCGTCGCCCGCGAGCTGCTCGAGCGCGAGCCGGCGATCGACGCCCTGGTGGGCTTCAACGACTTGGTCGCCGCCGGCGCGCTGCAAGCCGCCGCCGAGGTCGGTCGCGCCGTCCCCGACGACCTGGTGGTCACCGGGTACGACGACATCCTGTTCGCGCGGATGTTCACGCCCGCGCTGACCACGGTCCACGCCCCCACGTACGACCTCGGCCGCCTGGCGGCCACGATGCTGTTCGACCGCATGCAAGGGCGCGGTCGCGGCGTCGACATCGTGCTGCAGCCCGAACTGGTGCTGCGCGCCTCGTCCGCCCGGCCGCCCACGACGACCACCGAAAGGACCCCCCGATGACCGAGCCCGGTTCCGATGCCCTCCGAGCGCGCGCCGAAGCGCTGGCGCACGACGCGTTCTCCGCCAGCGTGCGGCGCACCGGCGACCTGGTCGCCTGGCTCGAGGCCGACCCGGCGCGACCGGGCCACCGGCGCC
>JAGXHO010000008.1 GCA_024636105.1 Trueperaceae bacterium
GAGGTGGACGGCGCCGGGGCAGGCGTCGGCGAGCGGTTCGGCCGCGGCCCCGATCGCCCATACGGGCGCCAGCCCGCGTTCGCTGCAGGCGCGGCCGGCGGCCGCGTGGTGCGCGGCGCTCTCCGACCCGAGCTCGAGCATCGCGCCCAGCACGACGGCGTGCGGCGCGGGTGCGCGAGCGAGCACCTCGAGGGCCTCGGCGACCGAGATCGGGCTGGCGTTGTAGGCGTCGTCGAGGAGCGTCCAACCGCCGAGGTGGTGGCGCGTAAGCCGTCCGGCCTCGAGGCGGGCGTGCGCCATCCGTTCGGCGGCGCGATCGGCGTCCACGCCGAGGGCGACCGCCATCGCGAGCGCCCCGAGCGCGTTGGTCGCGAGCGCGCGGCCGACGCCCGGGAGGTCGACGACCACTTCGCCGCCCTCGGCGCGGGCGAGCACGCGGTCGCGGGCGTCGCCGGGCACGAAGCGCCCGGTCCACGCTGGGGGCGGCGTGATGGTGGGCCCCGCCTCGACCTCGGCGTGGCCACCGGCCTCGAGCTCGTACCGCGCCGTGCGCGCTCGGAGCTCGGGCGCCAGGCGCCGCCAGGCATCGTGCGCGGCGAGCCGGACGCCGGCGGCGGCCTCGATCAGGCGACCCTTCTCGCGCGCGACCGTCGCGACGTCGCCGAGCCGCTCGAGGTGAGCGGGCGCGATGGCGGTGAGCAGGCCGTCGGTGGGGCGCACCAGGTCGAGCAGGCGCTCCATCTCGCCGACGTGGTCGATGCCGAGCTCCAGCACGAGCGGTCGGTCGAGGTCGTCGTCGATCCAGGCATCGATCAGGACGGTGGCGAGCGCGTGCGGGGTGTTGAGGTTGCCGGGCGAGACGGCCGCGTCGAGTGCCGCTGCGAGGAGCGCCTTCGCGGTGGTCTTGCCGACGCTGCCGGTCACCCCGATCACGCGCCCGCGCCGGGCGGCCCGCGCGGCGTGGCCGAGGTCGAGCAGGGCGGCTCCGGCGTCGTCCACGAGCACGGCGCCGGCCCGTGGGCGGTCGGTGATGACGAAGGCCGCGCCGCGGGCGAGGGCGTCGTCGGCGAAGCGTTCTCCGTGGGCGCGCGCGCCCGCCATCGCCACGAAGGCGTCGCCGGGGCGCACGCGATCGCTGTGGAAGCGCACGCCCCGCGCGCCGCCGTCCGGCAGCGGCGGAAGCTCGCGGATCCGAGGTCCGAGCCAGCGGCGCAGGGTCGGGGCGTCGAGGTTCATCAGCGTGCCTCCCGAGGGTCGTGGTGCGGTCGGAGCGGCGCCCTCCGCGCCAACTCACATGTGCATATTACACAACATACACATAGTGCGTGTGTGCAGCGGCGGCGCCGGTCTGCGCCCAGTCCGCGCCGCGCGGTGCGCGCGGTGCGCGTCTTGTGCGCACCGCAACGTGCGGCGGTGCGCGTCCTTCAGCGCACCGCCGCACGCGCCCATTCAGGAGCATCCGCCGCCACCGCCCAGTGCGCGACGACCTCCGCGCCGATCGCCCGGAACAGCGGGGCGGCGACGAGCGTCGACGACGACGCCAGCGTCGGTTCGTGCACGGTGACGACCATGACCACCTCCGGACGGTCGGCGGGGAACATGCCGGCGAACGTGAGGGCGTACGCGCCGGCGACGTAGCCGCCGCGGGCGGCGTCGTACACGTCCGCGGTACCGGTCTTGCCGGCCGTTGCGATCCCTGGCAGGCGCGCGCTGCGGAGGCTGCCGGCGTCCACCGTGTACGTGAGCATGCTGCGGACCTCGCGCGCGACCTCGGGCGACAGGACGCGATGCGGTGCCGGCACGGCCTCGTCCTCGACGAGTCGTGGCGGCACGTACAGGCCGTCTTGGGCGAGCACGGCGTACGCGGCGGCGAGTTGGAGGCTGGTGGTCGACACCCCCTGGCCGATCGCCATGGTCGCGTGGTCTTGGGGCACCCAGCGCTCCGGACCGGGGAGCGCCCCCGAGCGCGTGTAGGCCGAGCGCAGCGCCATCGGTTGACCGAAGCCGAAGCCGGCGATCCAGGCGTGCCACTCCGCGCTCGCGAAGCGCTCCGACAGGGCGATGGTGCCGGTGTTGCTCGAGTACCGCAAGATGTCGGCCGCCGTCAGCTCGGGCTCGTGGGACGCGACGTCGCGGAAGGTCTGCCGACCGACGCGCACCGTCGGCGGCGTCGCGATCAGCTCGGTGGTCGTCAAGCGCCCGGTCTCGAGCAGCGCGGCGACCAGGAACGGCTTCATGACCGAGCCCGGCTCGAACTGCTGCAGGAGCGCGCGGTTCTGGCGGTCGGCCTCGGGCGTCGCGGCGAAGGCGTTCGGATCGAAGGTGGGCGAGCTCGCGGCGGCGAGGATGCGGCCCGTGCCGACCTCGAGGAGGACGGCGGTGGCGGCGACGGCGCCGGTCTCGGCGACCGCGGTCGCGAGGTGCGCTTCGGCGGCGGCCTGCACCGCGGCGTCGAGCGTGAGGGTCACGTGCTCCCCGGCCTGGAGCCGCGCGTCGAGGCTGAGCTCGAGGCCCTCGAGGCCGTAGTTGCCCGTAGCTTGGAGCGCCCCCGTGAAGCCGACGAGCGAGCCCGCGAGGCTCGCTTGCGGGTACCGGCGTGCCTCCACCGGCCCTTCGGCGAGCACGGCGCCATCGCCGGTGACGATCGTGCCGCGGATCGTCGGCTCGACGACGCCGCCGGGCCACGTCGGCGCACCGTGCTGCTGCAGCGCGAAGCCGAACAGCGCGGCGAGCAGCGGCACCACGGCCGCCAAGCCCACGAGGACGCCGCGGTGCATCCGCAGCTCGGTCGGTTCATCACCCCTGGGTCGACGGACCGTCGTGCGGTCCGGCGGGCGGACCGGCGAACGGCGGGCGTCTGCGCTGGGTGGCGTCATCGTGCGGGAGCTCAGCGCCATACGGTTCGGATCTCCAGGGCCGGGCCGGGGAGCCTCGGAGGGTCGGTCGGGGGCAGGCCGGGCGCGACCGCGATCACGTCCAGCGCGTCCGGGGCGGGCACCATCCCCGCGGCGCGCGCCCAGGACGTGACGGCGAGCGGCCCGTTCACTGCAGCCGCGTCCGAGCGCCGGGCGGCGAGGTCGACGAGCGCGAGCTCCTTGGCCGCCAACAGGTCGACCTGCCGGTCGAGGCGGATCTGCGACGCGGCGCCGACGGCGGCCAGCGCTAGGAGCAAGGTGCCGAAGACGCCCGCGGCCACGATCGCGAGGCGGCTCACGCCGCACCCGCCGCGGAGGCGACCTTGACCGCGACGCGGAGCTTGGCGCTGCGCGCGCGGGGGTTGGCGTCGATCTCGGATGGCGTGGCCTCGAGCGGTCGTTTGGTGCGCGCCTCGACGTCCGCCCGGTCGCGCAGCGCGTGCTTGACCACGCGGTCCTCGAGCGAGTGGTAGGCCAGCACCGCGAGGCGGCCGCCGGGCACCAGGGCGTCGATGGCGGCGTTCAAGCCCGCCTCGAGGGCGCCCAGCTCGTCGTTGACGACGATGCGCAGCGCCTGGAAGGTGCGGCGTGCGGGGTGGTCGCGCCGCGGTCCAGGTGGGTAGGCGCGTTGGATGACCTCGACGAGGCGCCCGGTGGTCTCGATCGGCGCCTCGTCGCGCGCGGCCACGATCGCGTGGGCGAGGCGGCGGCTGTGGCGCTCCTCGCCGTACTTGTGCAGCCACGCGGCCAGGTCGGCGACCTCGGCGTCGCGGATCAGGTCGGCTGCGCTCGGACCGGTGCCGCTCATGCGCATGTCGAGCGGGCCGTCGTGCCGGAAGGCGAAACCGCGGGGCCCCTCGTCGAGCTGCATGGAGCTGACGCCGAGGTCGAGCAGCACGCCGTCGACGGCCTCGAGGTCGGCCGCCCGCAGGTGATCGGCGAGGTCGCGGAAGTTCCCGGCGCCGAAGCGGAAGCGCTCGCGTGGATCGGCGACGCCGGCGGTGCGGAGGTCGGCGTCGAGCGACTCGGCATGGGCCTTGGCGGTGGGGTCGCGGTCGATGCCGACCACCTTGGCGCCACGGGCGAGGAGGGCGCGCGTGTGGCCGCCGGCACCGAACGTACCGTCGACGAACCAGCGGTCCTCGAGCGGCGCCAGCGCCTCGAGGCAACGTTCGAGCATCACGGGGACGTGGGGGGCGTCGGTCATCCGACGAGTTCCCGGAGCAGGTCGGGGGCGGGTGGGCTGGCTTGGACCTCTTCGAGGACCGCGTGCCAGCGCGGCTCGCTCCAGATCTCGAGGCGGTTGGGGGCGCCGGCGACGACGACGTTGCCCGAGGCCTGGGCGAAGTCGCGCAGTGCTGGCGGGAGCGTGACGCGCCCTGCGGCGTCGAGCTTCGCGCGGCTGGCGCCCGAGTAGAAGAAGCGCACGAACGAGCGCGCGGCGGGGTCGGTCAACGGCAACTCGGTCAGGCGCTCCTCGATGCGGTGCCAGGCCGACATCGGGAAGACGTAGAGGCACCCCTCCATGCCGCGCGTGATCACCATGCCGTCGTCCACGAAGTCTCGGAACGAGGGGGGCACGACGACGCGGCCCTTGTCGTCGACGGTGTAGGAGAACTCACCGAAGGGCATGCCCCCACCTCACCCCACTCGGCCGAGCGCGCCAACGCGTGGCGGGGGCCATGCGGAGGTGCGTCGGGAAGGGCGTTGGGGACGGTGGTGCATGGCGATGGCGAGCCTCCTCGGCGGGATGCTCGAGGATACCACGGATTCCCACGAATTCCCACCCTTTCCCCCGAGTCCCCCAAACTCCCCCTTTCGCCCCCCTTTGACCCCGCGCGGGCCACGATCGGGCCCAAACGAAGGCGACCCCCGTGAGGGGGCCGCCGACGGCAGGTGGGCCGGTAAGCCGGGTTCTGTCTCCTCTTCGAGCGTGAGCGAGAAGAGGCTCTGGCCATCTTTCTAGGACGCGCGTCGCCGCGCGCCTCGAGCGGTCAACCCGGAGATGTTGGCGGGCCGAGCAGGCCCTTTCTCCCTATCGGACCTTGCACCGGATGGGGTTTACCTAGCTGCCCACGTTGCCGCAGGCACTGGTGCGCTCTTACCGCACCGTTTCACCCTTACCTGGGCCGCCGACCCCGAGGGGCCGCCGGGGGTTCCCAGGCGGTCTGCTCTCTGTTGCACGTGCCGTCGCCTTACGCGCCCAGCCGTTAGCTGGCATCCTGCCCTGTGGTGCCCGGACTTTCCTCTCCCACGAACGGCGAGGCCGTTCGCAGCAGCGACCAGATGGCCCACCCTGCGTGCTCGATGGTAGCACGCGCAAGGGCGGCCCCCGCAGGGACCGCCCTTCCGCGTTCGCCGTCCAGGACGGCGCTCGAGCCGACCTACGGCGCCCTTACTGCGCGCGGTAGTCGGTGACGGCGAGCTGGCCCGACACGATCATGTCGGTCACTACCTGGAGCTCGGTCACGAGATCGGCCGGGATCAGTGCCTCGTTGAAGGCGTCGACCGCGTAGCCGACCCCGTCCTCGGCCAGGCCGAGGTTGAGGGTGCCGGGCTCGAACGTGCCCGCGACGACGTCTTGCGCCGCGGTGTACGCGGCCAAGTCGACGCGCTTCAGCATCGAGGTCAGGCCGTGGTTGAGGGTGGCGGGGTCACCGTCGGTGTCGCCCAGCGGGTTCTGGTTGCTGTCGACGCCGATGAAGAACAGGGGCTGCGAGCCGGTCGGGCACGCCGCGTCGTAGCCGGCGTACGTCGGCACCGAAGCGAGCGCTTCGGTGAGCGCCGTCTCGCGGGTGGCGCCCTGGTAGCACTGCGTCTCCTTGACGAAGTCGATCACGCCGTTGCCGGACGCGCCGGCGGCGGAGAAGAAGATGTCCGCGCCCTGGGCGCGCTGGGCCGTGGCGAGCTCCTTGGCGCGCGTCGGGTCGTTCCACGCATCGGGGGTGACGCCCACGTAGTTGCTGACGACCGTGCAGTCGGGGCAGGCGTACGCGACGCCCTCCTGGAAGCCGAGGTCGAAGGCGCGGATCAGCGGGACGTCCATCCCACCGACGAAGCCGACGACGCCGGTCTGCGACAGCGAACCGGCGATGTAACCGACGAGGAACGCTCCCTCCTGCTCCTTGAAGACGACCGAACGAATGTTCGGACCCTCGCGGACGTCGTCGATGAGCACGAAGAAGGTGTCGGGGTACTCGGCAGAGACCGCCGCGATGCCGTCCGCCTGGAGGAAGCCGGGCGAGACGATGAGTTCGGCGCCTTCCGAGGCGATCTGCCGCATGCCCTGGGCGACGGTGTCCGCCGTGCCCTCGAACTCGAGCAGGTCGATCTCGAGGCCGTCGGCCGCTTCGAGGTCGGCGATGGCGCGCTCCATCCCGCGGAACGTGCCCTCGTTGAACGAGCCGTCGAACTTGCCGCCCGCGTCGAAGGTGATGCCGAAGACGTAGTCCTGGGCGATGCCGACCGAGAGCAGTGCGGCGGCGACCAGCGTGGCGATTTTGCGCATGGATCCTCCTGGGGTGCTGGGGGCCGACTTCGCCGGCCCGCGACCTCGAAGGCAGGATACCAAGCGCGCAGCCGGGCCCGGTGTGCCGACCGGCCCGGCTGAAGGGATCGTGAAGGGCCGCGCGGTTCGACGGTCGATCAGAACAGGATCTTCGACCAGTCCGCCTCATCGAGCGGCCGGAACACGTCGGCGTGCTCCATCAGGACGCCGGCCGACTGGTTCTTGAACATCGCGCACTCGACGTGTTTGCCGAGGCGCTTGATCGCCTCGACCAGCTCCACGTAATCGCCGTCGCCGGAGACGAGCAGGCAGCAATCGTACGCGTCCTTGTGGGCCAGCGAGAGGGCCTCGACCGCGATCGCGACGTCGATCCCCTTCTCGACGAGCGCCCCGTCGGGGCGCCGATGGAGCCGTCCGAGACGAACCGTGACGTACGGGATCCGGCGCAGCGACTCGAAGAAGCGCTGCTGACCGTCCCGTAGGTCTTCGTCGTAATCGTCGGTCAGAGGGGCGTTGAAGTAGTAGCAGCGCACCAGGTCGCGACCCGCGCCGAGCTGCTTCATGAGCTCGGCAAGGTTGACGCGGGTGCTGCGCAGGTTCTCGCGCATCCCGTTGTAGAGGTTGCTACCGTCGATGAAGATGGCGATGCGTTCGCGCACGGGGACCTCGCTCCAGATCGAGCTGATGAGATAGCGCCTGTCTTGGTCGCGCCCCAAAGGCATGGGGCGCGACCAAGACACGTTGCGCCGCAAGTCTACCGCGCCGCGCGCGCACCGGCGCGGGCTTCACGCCTCGTCGAGTCGCCCGCCACGGTCGCGCGCCACGGTCGCCCGCCACGGTCGGCCGCGGGGCGGGCGTTGGCCCCGCGGTAGGCTGCGCCATGGCTCCCCGAACCCGCGTCGACTCCTTCGAACTCGACCACACCGCCGTGCGCGCCCCCTACGTGCGCCTCGCCGCGCGCTACGTCGGTGCGGCCGGCGACGTGGTCACCAAGTTCGACCTGCGCCTCGTCCAACCCAACGTTCAGGAGATCGCCACCGCGCCACTCCACACGATCGAGCACCTGCTCGCCGGTTACCTCCGCGACCACCTCGACGGTCCGACGCTGGTCGACGCGTCGCCCATGGGGTGTCGAACCGGCTTCTACCTGACGGTCCTCGGCGCACCGTCGGAGCCGAGCGTGCTGCTGGCCGCCGTGCGCGCGCTCGAGGCGGTGCGCGACCACGACGGCCCCATCCCGGGGTGCAGCCCCGAGCGCTGCGGCAACTGGCGCGACCACAGCCTCCACGGTGCGAAAGCGTGGGCGGCCGAGGTGCTCGCACGCGGCTTCGTCGTCCAGCCGACCGTCGCGTTGCCCGACCCCGACCCGCACGCCTGACGGCGAACGTGACGTCGGCGATGCGTTCTCATCGAGACGCATGCCACGCTTGATGCATGGAACGCCGCCCCCTGATCCTCATCGTCGAGGACGAAAAAGAGATCGCGAAGTTCGTGGACCTCGAACTGCAGGCCGAGAACTACGAGACGGTGGTCGCCTTCGACGGCGTCACGGGCCTGTCGAAGTTCCGTGAGCTTGCCCCCGACCTGGTCGTCCTCGACTTGATGTTGCCCGTTCTGGACGGTCTCGAGGTCGCGCGCCGCATCCGCAAGACGAGCAACACGCCGATCATCCTCCTCACCGCCAAGGACTCGGTGGACGACAAGGTCACCGGCCTCGACGCGGGCGCCGACGACTAC
>JAGXHO010000062.1 GCA_024636105.1 Trueperaceae bacterium
ACCCCGACCCGGTCGCCGTCGCGACCGCCGCGCTCGAGGACCCGCAGCTGCTCCTCGCGGTGGGCGCCGACCTCTTCGCCGCGAACTGCGCCGTGTGCCACGGGTCGACCGGGCAGGGCGGCGTCGGCCCGCGGCTGACGGGCAACGCCCGCGCCGGGAACGAGGCGAACGTGCGCAGCCTCATCCGCTTCGGACGCGGCGTGATGCCGGGCTTCGGCGCGACCCTCGGCGAACCCGAGATCGACGTGCTCGTCCGCTGGGTCGGCCAGGAGCTGGCCGCGCCGCGCTGAGCGCTCGACGATGGCCGACCGCCCCCCCGTAGACGAAGACCGCCGCCGCCTGAGCGCCTGGTTGTGGCGCCTGCCCGTGCTCCTGGCGACCGGTGGCGCTGCGTACGGGGTCCAGCTGGCGTACCGCGTCCACTTCGCCAAGGTCGCGCCGGCGGATCCGCCCGTCTTCGCGGACGCCGCCGCCGTGGTCGTGGCGCCGCTAACGCGCTTCACGGCGCCCTGGACCAGCGAGAACTTCGCCGTGGCCGGCCTGCCGTGCGTGGCCGTCCGCGTCCCGGTGCCGGTGGCGGGTGGCACCACGTTCGGCGACGGCGACGAGGCGGTCCACCTGGTGGGGTTCTCGCGCGTGTGCACCCACAAGCACTGCATCGTCGACCTCAACACCGACCTCGAACTGGTCGCGTTCGCGTTCAACCACCGCACCGACCGCCCGACGCTCACGTGCAGCTGCCACTACTCGGTGTTCGACCCGCTGGCCGCGGGTCGCGCCGTCAGCGGCCCGGCGGTGCGCCCACTGCCGCGGGTGCGCCTTCAGTTGGCGACGGCGGACGGCGGCGACGCCTCGATCGTCGCCGACGGGGTCGAGACGTTCGGCTGACCCCGCGGTGCGCGCACCGTCCTGCACCCGCCGCAGCGCGCGGTATCGTGCCCCATGAACCCCCTGCGTCAGCTCGCCCAACTCGGGCAATCCGTCTACCTCGACGAGCTCGGCCGCGGCATGCTCCGCAGCGGCGACCTCGCCCGCATGATCGATGCGGACGGCCTCCACGGCGTCACCTCGAACCCGGCGATCTTCGAGAAGTCCATCGCCCACACCGACCATTACGACGACGCCATCGCCGACCTCGCCAAGGGCGGGATGGACGTCGTCGAGCTCTACGAGACGCTCGCCATCGAGGACATCCAGAACGCCGCGGACCTGTTCGCCGAGCGCTACCGCACGTCCGAGGGCCGCCACGGGTACGTGTCGCTCGAGGTCGCCCCCGACCTCGCGAACGACGCGGACGGCACCGTCGCCGAGGCGCGGCGCCTGTGGCAGCGGCTGGATCGCCCGAACGTCTTCATCAAGGTCCCCGGAACCGAGGCGGGGCTCACCGCGATCGAGCAGCTCACGGGCGAGGGCGTCAACCTGAACGTCACGCTCCTGTTCGGGCTGGGCCGGTACGCCGATGTCGCCGAGGCCTACCTCAAGGGACTCGAGGCGCGCGCCGAGCGCGGCGAACCGCTGGGCGCGATCGCGTCGGTGGCTTCGTTCTTCCTGTCGCGCATCGACGTCGCGATCGACCCGGTGCTCGACCGCCTGGCGGCCGCCGGCGGTGCTCGCGGGGCCCAGGCGCAGGCGCTCCGCGGGACCGCCGCCATCGCCAGCGCAAAGGGGGCGTGGCAGCGCTACGGGCAGGCCTTCGGCGGGGAGCGCTTCGCACGCCTCGCGGCGCTCGGCGCGCGTCCGCAGTGGCTGCTGTGGGCCTCTACCGGCACCAAGGACCCTGGCTACCCCGCCAGCATGTACGTCGAGCCGCTGATCGGCGCCGACACCGTCACCACGCTTCCCCGCGAGACGCTCGACGCCTACCGAGCGCAAGGCGAGCCGGCGCTGCGGCTCGACGAAGGCCTCGACGCCGCCGCAGCGCAGCTCGCCGAGCTCGCCGAGCTCGGGATCGACCTCGACGCGGTCACCGCCACGCTGGAGCAGGAGGGCGTCGCCAAGTTCGTCCAGCCGTTCGACGCGCTCATGAACGCGCTGCGCGAGGCAGTCGCCAAGTCGCGTGCCTGAGGCGCGACGAACGCGCGTCAGGCACGCGACTTGGGCGCGTCAGGAGGCGCGAGCCTCGCGACGAACGCGGCGCAGCAGCGCCGGGTAGCCGATCAGCGTGATCGCGGTGAAGGCGAACCACTGGATCGCGTACCCCAGGTGCGAGCCGAGGCCGAGCACCGGTGCCTCGGGCGCGAGCGGCAGCGTCGCAGGGGACGGCGGCGCCACGGCCTCGAGCAGCAGCACGGCCGGCACCGTGGGCCCGTCCACCTGAGCCGCCAACCGCTCGACGTCCACGTACGCCACGACGCTCAGGCGCCCCTCGGCCGGATCGCGCGGCGCGAGCGCCGCGACCCAGCCCGTGGGCGGCACGTCCGGCGCCCGCAGCCAGCCGGTCAGGTCGACCGCCCCGATGGGCGGCGGCGCCTGTTCGGCCGGCACCGCGTTCAGGTTCTGCGGCACCCACCCACGCTCCACCCACAGCCGACGCCCCAGCGGATCGTCGGCGAGCGAGAGCGGGGTGACCACGTGGTAGCCCGGCGCGCCGTCGCGGCTCACCGGGCGGCGGAGCACCTCGTCGGCAGGTTCGAAGCTCCCCGACACCGCGACCCGCCGGGCATGGAAGGCGTCGCGCGGAGCGGTGCCGGCTTCGACCTCGGCGAGGGCTGCGGCGAGGGCCGCGGCGAGCGGAACCGGAGCGGCCGCCAGCCGTGCCTCGGCGACCGCGTTGCGCTCGGCTCGCTGCTCGTGGCGCCGCAGCTGCCAGAGCCCGAACTGCGTGAAGCTGACGACGACGGTCAACGCCAACGCGTGACCGACGAGCCACTTAGGGGTGAGGAGCGGGTGGCGCGCCAAGGTCGGCGGGACCTCAGGCCGGGACGAGGAAGAACGCGCGGTCGAGCGCCATGGCCAGGAACAGCAGCGCGAGGTAGAGCATCGAGTACGTGTAGACCGGCAGCGCCGACGCCCGGTCGATCGCGACGCCGCTCCGGGCCACGAGGAACAGGCGGGCCACGCGGACCGCGAGCACCACGTTGAGCAGCAACGCCGCGACCAGGTAGGCGACCGAGAACTCGTGCAGCGCGAACGGGATGACGGTCAGGACGATCGTCAGCAGCGCGTACATGACCATCTGCATGACCGTCGCGCGCTCACCGATCACGCCGGGCGCCATCGGGATGCCCACCGCTTCGTAGTCGCGCTGGATCATCAGCGCCAAGGCCCAGAAGTGCACCGGCGTCCACATGAAGATGAGCGTGAACAGCAGCCAGGCGAGCAGCGACAGCTCCCCGGTGACGGCCGCCCAACCGACGAGCGGCGGGATCGCCCCGGCGGCGCCGCCGATGACGATGTTCTGCCACGTGGCCCGCTTGAGCCACATCGTGTACACGATCACGTAGAAGGCGATGCCGGCCCACGACAGCAGGGCGGCGAGGAGGTTGCCCGCGGCCCAGATGATCACGAAGCTACCGAGGGTCAGGGCGACCGCGAAGGCGAGCGCGTTCGCCGAGGGGACGACGTTCGTCACCGTCGGACGCAGCGCCGTGCGGCGCATGCGGCCGTCGATGTCGCGGTCGTAGACCATGTTGTAGACGCCCGCGGCGCCGGCGGACATGTACCCGCCCACCAACAGCCCGAGCAGCGGCCACGTCCCCGGGTAGCCCGAGGCGGCGATGAACATCGCGCCGATCGTCGTGAGCAGCAGCAGGCTGATCACCTTGGGTTTGGTCAGCGTGACGTAATCGCGCCAGGTGGCGCGGGGAAGGACGGCTTGGACCGGGCTCACGTCAGGGAAGCTCCTGCAGGGGCATCGGCCGCCACGCGGCGGCCGGAGGGGGCGGCGAGAAGGGTGATCGACAGCGCCGCCAACAGCCCGAAGGCCAGCACCGCCAGCCCCAGGTGGAGCAGTTGCAAGACGATCGGTCCGAGCAGCGCCAGATTGAGCGTCCCGACGCCCAGCTGCAGGAGGTAGGTGCCCAGCAGCCAGCGCGCCAACGTGCGCCCTTCGAGCGCGGGCTTGATCCACCAGGCGGTCCCGAGCGCCAGGAACAGGTAGACGCCGATCGTGACCGCGATGAGGGGGTGCAGCACGCGCAGGCGGATCAACGGGTGCGCGTCGGGGTCGAGGTCGGCCGCGAGGCCGGCGGCCAGCGACTCGGACGGGAACATCGTGTTCCCCATCGCCGCGATGCCGCCGGTGAACATCAGGAAGAGCATGCCGACGAGGCCCACGGCCAGAACGGTCCCGAGCGCGCCCTGGCGTCGGATGCGCAGGGGCCAGGCCGGCGGTCGTGGCCGGGCGTAGAGCCAGACGGCCGCCAGCGAACCGACGAGCAGCAGCGAGTTGACCAGGTGCGTCGCGACCATCAGCCCGCGCGCGACCGTGGTGTTGTCGCCCGTGAGGCCCCAGAGGACCGTGAGGGCGCCGAGCGCAGCCTCGACGAAGAGGAACGCGGTGGCCGCGACCGTTGCGACGAACAGGCCCGGCTTGCGGCGCCGGTCGCGCCAGACCCGAGCGAAGAGCCAGACGCCCAGGATCAGCACCGCCAGCGACAAGAGCCGGTGCGTGAACTCGATGGCGGTGTGGACGCCGGCGTCCATGGGTACGATCTCGCCGTTGCACAACGGCCAGTGGCGCCCGCACCCCGCGCCGGAACCGGTGGCGCGCACGAAGGCGCCCTGGAGGATGACGAGGGCATTGGCGGCGACGGTGGCGACGACGAGCCTGAGGGTCGCGAGGTCACGGCGCTGGTGGAGGATGTCGGGTGCGGTCACGTGGATCCTTCGTGGGTCGCCCGGAGGCGGGGTGGCTGCGAGCGGCTCGCCCGGTCGGCGCGACACCGTACCGTCGCCACGCGCCGAGCGATTCGGGACGTTCGTCCCGGGTCGATCGGGCTGCCCTGCCGGCCTCGAGCGCCGGACTCCGTCATCCTAACTGCCGCGTCGGCGACCGGGCGGCGTGCTGCGCTGCAGTGCGGGCGACGACGAGCATGAAGCGCGCGCCACACGCCCCTCTCACGTCTCGGCGACATCATGCCGGGTGACGCACGACCCGGCGTTCCGCGATCGGCACGCCCCCGGTTCGGGGCATGCGGCACCGCACCAGGACGCGGTCCGGACCCCTCGCCGAGCCGGCGAACGCAGGACCGGTGGTACGCTCGCGCCGACCCAACCCCACGGAGGACACGTTGAACACGACCTTCCCCCGCCCGACCGTCCCCCGCGCGCCCGCCGCTCCGCGGCACCGTTTCGCGCGCTGGGCGACCGTGCTCGCGGTCTTCGCGTTGCTGGGTGGCGCGTCGGCCCAGGACGCGACGCCCGACGTCGCGGACCTGATGCGCGACGGCAACTTCTACTTCGCGCAGGGCGATTGCGCGCTCGCCCAGTACTTCTTCCAAGAAGCGCTCAAGCGCGACGAAGCCAACGTACCCGCGCTGATCGGGAAGGGGCGTGCGCTCACGTGCCAGGGCGCGTACGGCAGCGCCGTCGACGCCTTCCGCTCGGCCATCGACCTCGACCCCGCGTCGGTGACCGCGCACGTGCAGCTCGCGCTGACCTACCTCAACCAGTACAAGACCGACCCCAGCACCTTCGCGGGCCGGCTCGTCGAGGCGCTCGACGTGCTCGGCCGCGCCGAGCCGCTCGCGCCGAACGACCCGACCGTGCACAACACCAAGGGCATCGTCTACTACGAGGCCAACGACCTCGACCGCGCCCGCGCCTCGCTCGAGCGCGCCGTCGAGCTCGCGACCGAGGCCGGCATGAGCGACCGCGAGCGCTCGATCATCCAGGTCAACCTGGGCAAGACGTACCGCGACCTCGGCATCCTGGACCAGGCGCAGACGGCCTTCCGACGCGCCGTCGTGCTCGATCCGACCAGCGCTGCGGCCCACAACGACCTCGGCAACGTCTCCTACCGCCTCGGCGATTGCTCGACGGCGGAGTACGAGCTCTCGCAGGCGGTCGCGCTGGCGCCGAGCTCGCTCTCCGCGGTCTCGCAGCTCGCGATCGTGCTGTTCGAGTGCGAGCAGGTCGCGGACTCGATCCCGCGCTTCGAGCAAGCGCTGACCCTCGACGGCGCCATCTTCGCGCCGCCGCTCTACACGTACCTCGCTCGCGCCTACCTGGCGCAGGGGCGCGTGGCCGACGCGGTCCGGCGCGCGCAACAGGGCGCCCTCCTGCCCCCCGAGTCGGCGGATGCGCACTTCTACCTGGGCACCGCCTACGTGGCGCGCAACGGGGATGGCGACGGCGCTGCAGCGCGGCGCGCCTTCGAGCGGGCGTTGGAGCTCGATCCCGGGTACGCCGAAGCGAACGAAGCGCTGAACGCGCTGCGCTGACCGCGCAACAGCGCGCAGCGGCGCGCGCGTCCGCTCGCCGCGACCCCGCCCGCCGGACCTCCGAGTCCGGCGGGCGCGCTGCTGCTTGGCATCCGGCCTGCCCGACCCGGAGGCGTCGCTCAAGCACCGCTCGCGCTCACCACCCGATTCGTGCTAGCGTTCGGAGGTTTGCCGCGCGGCAGCGGGACGTCCGCCGGCGACCTGGGAACCCCTGAACCGGACGCTTGGCGTCCACGGGCGCCTTCGGCACCCAGTACAGGCCGTACCGAGGCGACGAGGGACCGACGCGGTCCGCGCGCCTGAACCCACCTCAACGCCCCGCCACGGAGGAACCATGTCGTACCTGGGAATGAAGCAGCTGCTCGAAGCCGGCGTCCACTTCGGTCACGAGACCAAGCGCTGGAACCCGAAGATGAAGCGCTACATCTTCGCCGAGCGCAACGGGATCTTCATCATCGACCTGCAGAAGACGCTCGTCGAGTCCGAGAAGGCCTTCGGCTACCT
>JAGXHO010000063.1 GCA_024636105.1 Trueperaceae bacterium
CGCGAGGAGCGTCTCGACGCGGGCGCCCACCTCGCGCAGCGGCACGCTGCGCGCGTGGGGTGGTGCGACATCGACCGTCAGGTCGTCGAGCAACCGGACCAAGCGCTCGGCTTCCGCCTGCGCGTGGGCGAGGAAGCGCTCGCGCTGCGCGGGCGGCACGTCGAAGGCGAGTGCCTCGAGCGCCGATCGGATCGTCGTCACCGGCGTCCGCAACTCGTGCGAGAGCACCGCGAGCAGCTGCCGCGCGTCCTCTTGCGCGCGCCGCTGCTGGGTGACGTCGCGCAAGCGCAGGCCGCCGGCAAAGGCGAGCGCTTCGAGGTGGCGTCCCCGCGTCACGAACTCCCGCGGGCCGTCCGCCGGTCGCAGCACTTCCAAGCGGTGGTCGCGCACGACGGCGATCAACGCCGCCCCGACCGCCCGCTCCGGATCGACCTGGAGCATGCCGGCGGCCGCGGCGTTCACGGCCACGACGCGCTCACCCTCGACGAGCACGATGCCGTCGGCGAGCGCGTCCGACCAAGCGGGCAGCGGCACCTCAACCCGCGACGAAGCGGTAGCCGCGCCCACGAACCGTCTCGATGCGCTCCGCACCGAGGCGCGCGCGCAGCTGCGCGACGTGCTGATCCACGGTGCGCTCGGTGCCGACGAAGTCCTCGCCCCATACGCGGTCGAGCAATTCGGTGCGGGTGAAGGCGCGCCCCGGATGGCTCGCGAGGCAGGCGAGCAGTTCGTACTCGCGGCGCGTCAACGCGAGCTCGCGACCGGCGACCGCGACCCGCGCCCCTTCGAGGTCGACGCTGAGATCGCCGAAGGTGAGGCGTTGCGCCGGCCGGACGCGGCGCAGGAGCGCCCGCACGCGGGCCACCAGCTCGGCGGCGCTGAACGGCTTGACCAGGTAGTCGTCCGCGCCGGCCTCGAGGCCCTCGACGCGATCGACCTCCGAGGCGCGCGCGGTGAGCATCAGCACCGGGAGCGCTCCATGAGGACCGGCGCGCAGGCGGCGGAGCCACGCCACGCCCGAGAGGTCGGGGAGCATCCGGTCGAGGACGACCGCGTCGACGCCGGCGAGCCGCTGCCAGGCGCTCGACGCGTCGGCCGCCTCCACCACCTCGAACCCGGCACGCGACAGGTGGAACCCCACGAGCTCGCGCACGGTCGCATCGTCCTCGACCACCAGGACGGTTCCGCTAGCCACCTGCGCACGCTTCCGACGCCATGAACGCAGGATAGCGGGGCGTTCGTCAGGGAACGGTCAGGGCGCCGGCGAACGACCCGTCTCCGACCCCTGACCTCGACCTGACGTCCCTGCAGCACGATGATGCTCATGGTACATCAGGGCATGAACGTGCTCGAGCAAGAACTCCAGCAGGTCAACGCGACGGCGGTGCGGATGCTGTCGATGGTGCGCGAATCCGTGCAGCTCGCGCGCGCTGCGCTCATCGACGCCGACCCGGCCGCGGCCGAGCGCTGCGTGGCCGGCGACCGCGCGATCGACGCCCTCCAACGCGAGCTCGAGACGCAATGCCTGACGATCATCGCGCGGCGCCAACCGGCCGCGCGCGACCTGCGCTTCTTGGGCGCCATCGTCCAGGCGCTGGCCGACGTGGAGCGGGCGGGCGACTACGCGGTGCACGTCGCGCGCGCCGGGGCCGAGTTGGCCGCCGCCCCGCCGCTCAAGAAGTACCTGGACATGGCGCGGATCCTCGCGATCCTCGACGAGATGCTCGAGGTGACCATGCGGGCGATGGCCGAGGGCGACGCCGTCGCAGCCCGGAACGCGCTGGAGATGGACGAGGAGATCGACGAGCTCTACGAGCAGGTGCAACGCGAACTCCTGACGTACATGATGGCCGACCCGCACACGATCAACGCGGCGACCAAGCTGCTCGCCGTCGCGCGCTACCTCGAGCGCTGCGGCGACCACCTCGAGAACGTGAACGAGCACATCGTGTTCTGGCTCACCGGGCAGCGGATTTAGCGTCCCGCACCGCAGCGGCGGCATCGGTGCGGTGCGCGCCGTTGCGTTACCATCGCCGTGATGATCGACCTCCCGATGGCCTCCGGCGCTCGGCCCGTCGACGCTCGTCCGCCCGGTCCCGACCTGCTCCGCCTGCCCGGCCTGCGCCGGTTCGCGCGCTGGCGCTATGCTCGCCTGGCCCTCCAGCTGCCGCTGCTCCTGCTGGCCCTCCTCATCGTCGTCGACGGACTCACCGGGCGCCAGCTCGCACCGCGCAACCTCGCGACGACCACCGTCTGGCTGCACTACCGCGGACTGGTCGTCATCGCCTTGCTCGTCGTCGGCAACCTCTTCTGCGCGGCCTGCCCGCTCATGTTGACCCGCGGGCCGGCGCGCTTCCTCAAGGGCCTGTGGCGCGTCGACCTGCGCTGGCCGCGGGCGTTTCGCTCGAAGTGGTTGGTCGTCGCGCTGCTCCTCGCCTTCTTCTATGCGTACGAGGCGCTCGACCTGTGGGCGAGCCCTTGGCTCACCGCGTGGCTCGTGATCGGTTACTTCCTCGCGGCGCTCGCCGTCGACGTGCTCTTCCCCGCCGGGACCTTCTGCCGCTACGTCTGCCCGCTGGGCAACTTCAACTTCGCGCTCGCCTCGGTGTCGCCGACCCAGGTCGCGACCGTCGATCCCGACGTGTGCGATCGCTGCGCCCACAAGCCGTGCCTGCACGGCCGGATCACCGACGTCGCGGAGGACGAAGCGCGCTGGCGCGATGCGGGCGGCGCGCTGCGCGGAGCGGTGGACGGTCCGCGCAAGGCGGCGTTCGTCCCACTCGCGGACGTCGTCGCCCCGAACGGGACCGGCCGCTTCCCCGGCTGCGAGACCGGTCTGTTCGTGCCGGCCATCACCTCGACCATGGACTGCACCCTGTGCCTGAACTGCGTGCGCGCCTGCCCGTACGACAACGTGGCGGTGCGGCTGCGCCCCCCTTGGTTCGAGGTCGTGCGCGACGGCTGGCGCCACCGCGGCGGACGGTCCGTTCTTGCCATGGGCGTCGCGCTCGCCTGGTGGGGGATGCTGAACGCCTTCGCGATGGTGCCGCCGTTCTTCGCCGCCGCCGACGCGGTGGCCGCAGCGCTCGGAACCCGCTCCGAGGCGTCGGTGTTGGCCGTCCTGTTCGCGGGCGTCACGCTCGCGGGTAGCGCCGCGACGCTGGCGGCTGCCTGGTTGGCCGATCGGGCCGGTGGCGCCCGCAGCGGGCTCGGCGCCGCGTTCGACCGTTGGTCGATCGTCGTCGCGATCCTCGGCGTCGGCTTCTGGGCGGCCCACTACCTGTTCCACTTCCTCACCGGTGCGGCATCGATCGTGCCGGTGTTCGAGCACTTCCTCGCCTTCCGGGGGTTCGCGGTCGATCCGAACTGGCGCTTGGCCCAGCTGGTGCCGACGCGCTGGCTGTTCCCCATCGGCGCGGCGCTGGTCACGGCCGCGACCGCGCTCGCGCTGGCCACGACGGCGCGCATCGCGCTGCGCGACTTCGGTCGCCGCGGGGTGCTGGCGATGTGGCCCATGGGCGTGTTCGTCCTCTCCGTCGCAGCGCTGCAGGTGCTCGTGCTCGGTCTGCCGATGGAGATGCGTGGGACGCTCCTGGGTCCGCTGTGAGGGCGCACCCCGACCGCGCCTCCGGCGCCGTCGTCGCCCTCCTGCTCGCCTGGTTCGCCGCCTGCGCGGCCGCTCAGGGCGCTCCCGCCGACGCGACTCCACCGCCGGCGTGCGTGGTGGCCGACCGCGTGGTCGCCGCCGACCCCGATGCCGACGCGGCCGTCGTGCTGCTCGACCTCGAGTGGCGCCTGCCCGAGGGGTACGCCCCGAGCGACCTGGTCGACGTCGCGCTGGCGGGCTTCGCGGGCGGCCACCTGGTCCGCTCGTCGGTCGTCGACGACCTGCGGGCGCTGCGCGAGGCGGCGGTGGCCGATGGGGTGCACCTGGCGGTGCAGTCGGGCTACCGGAGCGAGGCCTACCAAGCCCGCGTGCACGAGGGTTGGCGGGCCGCGCTCGGGGCGGAGCGGGCAGCGCTCGTCAGCGCTCGACCGGGCCACAGCGAGCACCAGCTCGGTACCGCCATCGACCTGCGCAGCGCGGACGGCCCGCCCGCATGGGACCTCGGCGACTGGGCGACCTCCCCCGAGGGCGCCTGGGTGGCCGAGCACGCGCTCGCCTTCGGCTTCGTCGTCTCGTACCCCCGCGACGCGCTCGCCACCGCCTGCTACGACTACGAGCCGTGGCATCTCCGTTGGGTCGGGCGCGACGTCGCGGAGCGCTACGCAGCCGCCGTCGACGTCCTCGGTCGCGCGGACGGACGGGCGACCGGGGCGGTACCCTTCCGGGTATGGCTCCACCTCGAGCACCCACCCACCGAGCGCGCGGTCCCGTGACCCGGCCGCTGCTCGCCCTGGCCGTCGCCGTCCTGCTCGGGCACGCGACCGCGCACGCCACGCTGGTGTTCGGTGAGGTCGTCTTCGCACCCGATCCGATCGTTCCCGGCGCACCCTTCGCGGTCTCGATCACGCTGGAGGACCCGACCCTGACGCCGGTCGAGGACGCGATCGTCTCGCTCGAGTTCCGGCCGCTGGACGCGCACGCCGCTCCGCTCCCTGCCGACGCCGAGCTGCCGCCCCCCCTGCGCGACGTACGCCTGATCGAGACGGCCCCGGCCGTGTACACGGCCGAGGTCGACCTCCCGGCTCCGGGCAGCTACCTCGTGCGCGTGCGCGATCAGACCTTCCAGTGGGAGGAGGCGACGGCCTCGATGGTCGTCGTCGTCGACGCACGTCCGCTGGGGGTCCTCCCCTTCGTCCTGCCACCGACGCAGGTCGGCCCGCGCGGGCTCACGACTTGGCTCCTCTGGCTCATCGGGGTGCCCCTGGTGGCCGGCGCGGTCGTCACGGTGCTCGTCCTCACGTCGAACCGCGGCGACGGCAGCGGGACCGCGGCTGGCGGTGCCGGTGCCGGCGGCGGCTGACGGAACGTGCTCGCGGCCTTCGACGGGGTCGGGTCCGCCGCGGTAGCCTGAGGCGATGCCTCACCTGGACGACGCCGACCTCGACCACCTCGCCGCGCTCGCGCGCATCGAGCTCGATCCGGCGCAGCGCGGCGACGTGCGCGCCGACCTCGAGAAGATCCTCGGCTACGTCGACCGCCTGGCGGGCTTCGACGACCCGTCCACGCTGCCGCTCCGGCACCCGGCGCACGACGGGGCGCCCCTGGACGTCCGTGCGCTGCGGCGCGACGAGCCGACCCTGGACGCTGCGACCGCGCCGACGGCCTTCGACGCCTCGGTGAAGCTCCGCGAGGGCCGCGTCGTGGTGCCGCGAACCGTCGACGCAGACGGCTGAACGACGTCGATCGACCACCCCCACGGCGCGCGCGGTCGCTTGGGGGCGGAGCCCTCGCGTCGTCTGCGCGCCGCGGTCGCGAAGCGACCGCAAGGCGCCGCAGCGGTGCGCGAAGCGCCCGCGTCCGCGGCGCCCTTAGTCCAGGTGGCTGCGCCCCACGTACGGGACGAGCGCTTCGGGCAGCGCGACCCGACCGTCGGCGGTCTGGTACGTCTCCAACAACGCCGCGATCGTGCGCGGGAACGCGAGCGCCGACCCGTTCAGGGTGTGGACGAAGCGCGGTTTGCCCGTGCCGGCGGCGCCACCCGGGCGCGTGCGGGTTTGCAGCCGCACGGCCTGGAACGCCTCGAGGTTCGAGATCGAGGACACCTCGAGCCAGCGCTCTTGGCCGGGGCTCCAGACCTCGAGGTCGTACTTCTTCGCCTGGGTGAACCCCATGTCGCCGGTGCACATCAGCAAGCGCCGGTACGGCAGGCCGAGCTCCTCGAGCAACCCCTCGGCGAGTTCGGTCATCGCTTCCAGCGCCGCGTAGCTGTCTTCGGGGCGGGTGAAGTGCACCATCTCCACCTTGTCGAACTGGTGCACCCGGTTGAGCCCGCGAACGTCCTTTCCGTAGCTGCCCGCCTCGCGCCGGAAGCAGGGCGTGTAGGCGCAGTAGCGGATCGGGAGCGCGTCCTCGTCGAGGATCTGACCGCGGTGCAGGTTCGTGATCGACACCTCGGAGGTGGGGATCAGGTACGCGCCGTCCGCGACCTGGTACATCTGCCCCTCCTTGTCGGGAAGCTGCCCCGTAGCGGTGGCCGAAGCCTCGTTCACCAGCAGCGGCGGGGCGATCTCGACGTGGCCGGCCGCGGTGAGGCGATCGAGGAAGTAGCCGGCGAGCCCGCGCACGAGGCGCGCCCCCTGCCCCTTGAAGACCGGGAACCCGGCGCCCGTGAGGGTGACGCCGGCGGCGAGGTCGAACCAACCGCGGGCCTCGCCAAGCTCCCAGTGGGGTTTGAGGTCGGCCCCGGGCCGGCGCTCGCCGCGTTCGTGGACGACCACGTTGTCGTGCTCGCTCGCCCCGTACGGGACGGACGGGTGCGGCAGGTTCGGGATCTCGAGCAGGAGCGCCTCGATCTGCGCCGCGACGCTGCGGTCGCGCTCTTCGAGGCCCTTGACGTCGTTGGCGAGCCGACCGACGTCGCGCATCAGGTCGTCGGCGCTCTCCCCGCGGCGCTTGCGGTCGCCGATCTCGCGGCTGCGGGCGTTGCGCTCGGCCTGCTTGGCCTCGAGTTCGACGCGCAGGACGCGCCGCGCCTCGTCGGCGAGCAACAGCGCCTCGAAGGACGCGAGGGCTTCGGGAAGCTGTTTGGCACGGATCGCTCGACGGACGGTGTCGGCCTGGTCGCGCAGGGTGCGGAGTTCGAGCATGCCTCCGAGTCTACCGCCGCTACCGACGAGCGCGCCCACGGCGGTCGGGATGCGCCCGTCCGCCGCCCAGCACGCGCCCGATGCTCGGATCCGGTACCGGTGGGTGGTAGCCTGACGGCCACGATGGTCGAAGCGCTCACCTACCGCCTCACGCACCGCGGCAAGCCCGCCGGTCGCCTGCTCGTCCGCAGCGGCGAACGCGGTCGAATCGCGGTCGTCGAGGCGCGCATGCACCTTCAAGGGGCCTTGGGCGCCGCCACGGTCACGCAGACCAGCCGCAGCCACGCCTCCCGGCACCACAGCCTGACCTGGAACGAAGCCACCGAGGGACGCGGCGACGGCCGCCCCTACGAGGTGCGCTTCGACGCCGACGCTGGGCTGGTGCGCGCGACGATCGGGCGCCACGACACCGCCACGGCGCCGTACCTCGCGGCGTACCGCGACCCGCTTTCGCTCGTGCGCGAGCTGCGCGCGGTCACCGCCCAGATCGCCGGCGGCGCGGCCGCGCCGACCGCCCCCTGGCGGGTGCCCATGCTCGGCAAGGACGTCGTCGTCGCCCGCGTGGTCGACCTGACCGTCGACGTGCCCGGCGGCGCGCGGGCGGCGCTCGGGTTCGTGCTCCATCCCGGCGGCAGCATGGTCGCGATCGACCGGGCGCCGCCGCACGCGCCGCTCCGGCTGGTCCAGCGCCTGCCCGAAGGGGTGCTCGAGGCGCTGCTCGTCGAGGTCGGCGAAGAGCCGACCATGGCAGGGCTCCAGGACGAACCGGCGCCGCGCGACGCGGGCAAAGCCGGCAGCGGACGCAAGCGCCCCCGGCGGCGGCGACGCAGCCGCGGCCGTGGCTGAAGCGACCCGCGCGCACACCCCGACCATGGACGCGGACGAACGGGCGTACGCCGCCGCAGTGGCTTGGCTCACCGCGCGTCGCCGCGACGGCCGCGCGCGCGATCCCGCCGTCGCGGCCGATCTGCTCGCGCGCTGGGGGAAGCCGCTGCCCCCGGCGGTCGTGCACGTGGTCGGCACCAACGGCAAGGGGACGGTGGCGCACCTGCTTGCCGCGATGGCGCAGGCGGCGGGCCACCGCACCGGCCGCTTCACCTCGCCGCACGTCGAAGACCTGCGCGAACGCGTCGCGGTCGACGGGGTCGCGCCGACCCGCGCCGACGTCGTGCGCTTCGTCGACCGCGCGCGCACGTTCGCGGCGCCCGGCGTCGGCTTCTTCGAATGGACCCTCGCCTGGGCCGTCGACGCGTTCGCCGATGCCGGCGTCGACCTGGCGATCGTCGAGGCCGGGGTCGGCGCTCGCCACGACGCCACCCGCGCGCTGCCGCACGTGATCGGAACGATCCTGACGAACGTCGACCTCGACCACGTCGAGACGTTGGGGCCCACCCTCGAGGACGTCGCGCGCGACAAGGCGGCGGTCGCGCGCCCCGGCGTGCCGCTGGTCACCGGCGCTCGCGGCCTCGCGCTCGGGGTCGTGGCCACCGAGGCCGCCGCGGTCGGCGCGCCGCTGATCGCGATCGATGCCGCATCGCCGCTCGCGGCTTGGCCGCCGGGCGCGCCGCCGGATCGGAACGAGTGGCCGTCCACCCGGCGCGAGAACGCGCGGCTGGCGCTC
>JAGXHO010000064.1 GCA_024636105.1 Trueperaceae bacterium
GAGCAGGCTTGCCGCCGCTCGGTGCACCCGCCTCAGCCCCGGTGCCGGCCTCGGCCTCCACCCCGGCGCCGGCTTCGGGCCCGTCGCGCACCCCCGGCACGGCTTCGGCTGCGCGCATGGAGGCGCCGTCGGCGCCGCCGGAGGCCGACGCGGAGCCGTTCGACTTCGCGCCCGCGCCGCTCTTGCGCCACCGTTCCCTCGAGGGAGAGGCGTGGCAGCTCCGCGCTTCGCGTGCGGGCTCGCTCGGCGCGCCGGCGCCGCGTCCCAGCACCGAAGGGGGCGTCGCCTGGACCCGCTACCCGCTCCTCGACGGCCTCGAGCTCCACGTGCGCGCCGACTTCGTCGACCCACCCACGCCGACGGCGCGCGAGCGGCTGCGCGACGTGTTGCTCGCTCGCCTGGAGGCGATCGCGCTCGAGCGCGAAGCGCTGCGGCGATGACGCGCCCGGCCCGTCGGGACGGTCCGGTGCGGCCCCTCGTGGACCCCCGCGGCGACCCCTCCGTCGCCTTCGTGGTCGACCGCTCCACGTCGGTGGGCGAGGCCGGCTTGCGCAGCGCCCGCACGGCCATCGGCGACGCCGTGGGGGTGCTCGGTCCGGACGCGCGCGTCGGCTTGGTCGCGTTCGCCGCGAGCGCGCAGGTGGTCCAGCCGCTGGCCTCCGTCCGGACGGACGGGGGGCGCGTGGTCAAGGCGGCGTGGGCGCTCCGCAACGATCACGGCAGCGCGCTGCACGCGGGCTGGGTCGAAGGGGTGACGCAGGCGCTCGCCCGCCCGCGGGCGATGGGGGGCCTCTTCGACCTCGAACCGTCCGTCGCGGTGGTGGTCTTCACCGACGGCGTGGCGGACGTGGGCGTGACGGATCGGGCCGAGCTGCTGGCCGACGTCGCCGGTGCGCGCACGGCGGCGGGCGTTGCGACCAGCTTCGTCGCGGTGGGCCGCAACCCCGATCGGACGCTGCTCCGGGCCCTCGCCGAGGCGGGGGGCGGGGCGTACCTCGAGGACGTCCCGGAGCCCGCGCGGAGCGCGTCGACCTCAGGGCGACCGAGCCTGGCGGCCGCGCCCGACGATCCGGCGCCGCGGCTCGTCGCCCGATCGGGCGCCGGGCCGGCGCGCGTCGAGGTGGTCGTCGGTGACGTGACGGAGGAGGCGGTCGACGCGCTGGTCAACTCGACCAACCGCGGCCTCTTCGGCACCGGCGGCGTCGACGGCGAGGTGCACCGCAAGGGGGGCCCGCGCCTGACCGACGCCTGCCGACGGCTCGGCGAGCTCGACTACGGACGGGCCGTCGTCACGCCCGGCTTCCGGCTCCGGGCCCAGCACGTGGTCCACGTCTCGGTGCCGCCCTGGCAAGGAGGCGGGCACGGCGAACTGCGGGTCCTCGAAGCGGCCTACCGCGCGGCGCTCGACGTCGCCCGGCGCCTGCGCGCGGCGTCGATCGCGCTCCCGGCCGTGGGGACCGGCACGTACCGCTACCCGGTGGAGGCCGCCACCCGCGTGGCCTTGGAGACCGTGCTCGACGAGCTCGAGCGCTCTGGCGGGCCCGAGCGCGTGCGCTTCGTGCTCGCGGACGAAGCGACCGCGCAGGCGTACCGAGCGGCGCGGGCCGCCCGCGCCTAGAGTTCTTCGCGGCCGAACCGCACCGCGGCGGCCGCAAGCAGCGCGACCGTACCGACCGCGACGGCGATCGGGGGCCAGGGCGTGAGCAGCGGACCCCCTTGCGCCGCGACGAGCGCGAGCCGGCCGAGCAACCACGGACCTACCTCGCCCAACGCCGGCACGAGGCCGATCAGGACGTCGCCGGCGAGGATCGTCCCGAGGCCCACCGCCAGCACCGCGCCACGAGCGCGCGCGAACACGCTCAGCGCCAGCGCCAGCGCCACGTAGAAGGCGGCGTGGAGCGCCAACAGCGCGAGCCCGGCGACGAACGGCGCCACCGCCAGGGGCGCCCCCGCCTCGGCCGACAGCGCCGTGTAGGCCACCGCGCCCGGCACGGCGACCGCCGTCGCGACGAGCCCGAGCGCCGTCGCCGCGAACTTGGCGAGCACGAACGCGGCGCGCGATGCCGGCTTGGTCAGGACCCACGCTGCCGTGCCCGACTGGCGCTCGCCGATCACCGCGCCGTGCGCGAGGATCACGGCGCCGATCGCGGGGCCGACCGCCCCGAGGGTGAAGAACATCTCGAACCCGCTCGCGAGCGGCCCGGCGGTCTCGGCCGCGAACAGCTCGCGCAGGAACACGAGCGGCAGCAGCAGGCCGCCGCCCAGGAGGCCCGTCCACAGCAGCGCCTGCACGCCGCCGAGCCGGAAGCGCAGCCACGGTCGCGCTTCGAACCGGAACAGGTTGGCGAAGCCCAGGAGCGGACCCGAGCCCCGGTGTGGGTTCAGCCCGGCCACGCGGCTCGTGCTGCTCGCGCCGCTCACGCCTCGCCTCCGCGGCCGTTCACCAGGTTCATGAACACCTCCTCGAGCTCGTACGCGTGCCGCCGGAAGTCGAGGACGATCGCCTCCGGGTGCGCCAGGACCGCCCGCAACAGCCGGGCTTCGGCAGCGTCCTCGTCGGCCGCCACCACCCGCAGGATCCGATCGTCGTCGGCGTGCGTCTCGTCGACCGAGGCGACCCACGGTTGCCCCCGGAGGTCGTCGGCCAGTCCCGGCGCCGCGCGGCGGACCCGGACGACGAAGGTCGCCGCCCCGTCGCCGGCGAGCAGCTCGTGGGTCGGCGCCTGCGCGATCAGGCGCCCGCGGTCGAGGATCGCGACGTGGTCGGCGACGCGCTGCACGTCGTCGAGGATGTGCGTCGAGAACAGCACCGTCGTGCGTGGGCGCAGCTGAGCGAGGATGGCGAGCACCGCGTGGCGCCCGACGGGGTCGAGCGCCGCGGCGGGCTCGTCCATGACGAGCACCTCCGGGTCGTGCAGCTGCGCCTGCGCGATGCCGAGCCGCTGCCGCTCGCCGCCCGAGAAGCCGCGGACGGGGCGGTCGGCCTTGTCGGTGAGGTCGACCAGCTCGAGCATCGCGTCGATGCGGTCGTCGATCGCGCGCGCCGGACCCGAGAAGAAGAAGCGGGCGGTGAAGCGCAGGGTCGCCCGCGCGGTCTCGTGTTCGTAGAAGCGCGGGTCCTGGGCGAGGAAGCCGACGCGGCGCCGCACCTCGGTGGCGTCCGCGGCGACGTCGCGGCCCAAGATCGTCGCCGAGCCCGACGTGGGGCGTGCGAGCCCCAACAGGAGCCGCATGGCGGTGGTCTTGCCGGCCCCGTTGGGTCCGAGGAAGCCGGTCACGGATCCCTTGGGCACGCGTAGGTCGAGGTCGTCGAGGGCGACGACCGACCCGTAGCGCTTGCCGAGCGCGCGGGTCTCGATGGCGAGAGCGTCGTTCATGGAACCTCCTCCGGCCACGGTAGCGAGCGCCGGGCGGCCCGCGCGTCGGTGGTCGGTCGCAGGCGCCTCCGCCGAACGGGGGAGGGCGCGCCGCGCCCACCGCGGCGGCGCGGCCGATGGCCGCGCCGGGCGGGTACGCTCGCGTATGCCGCTCGCCCCCTCCGCCCAGATCACCTTCCTGCCGACCGCCGACCTGACCGCCACCGACGCCTTCTACGCCGGCGTGCTCGAGCTCCCCCTCGTGCGCGACCAGGGGCTCTGCCGCATCTACCGCACCGCGCCGGGCGCCCACCTCGGTTTCTGCGACCGCGGCTACGCCGTGCCCGAGGGGGTGCGGGTGGTGCTGACGCTGCTGGTCGACGACGTCCAGGGCGCGTTCGACGCGGTCGTCGCGCGCGGCGCGCCGGCGGTCTCGGCGCCGGCGCACAGCGCGCGCTTCGCCTGCACCTCGGCGTTCGTGCGCGATCCCAACGGCTACCTGGTCGAGTTGCAGCGCTTCGACGAGCCGCTCGCCTGACGCGGACGCGAACACGGTCGCGGACCGCCCGGTCCCGAAGGCCGCGAGACGCTACCCTCCGGCCATGAGCGAAGCGCGTTTCACCGGGTTCGGCCCCGCCGCCACCGACTGGTTCGTGGCCTTGGCGAACGACAACTCCCGCACCTATTGGGCGGCGACCAAGGACGTCTGGCAGCGCGACGTGCGCGCGCCGCTCGAAGCGCTGCTCGACGAGGTGGCCGGCGCGGGGCCGCAGCGCCCCAAGCTCTTCCGGCCGCACCGCGACCTGCGCTTCGCGCGCGACGCCGGCCCGCTCAAGAGCGCCACCGGTGGCTACGTCCCGAACGCGGACGGCTCACCGGCGGTGCGCTACGTCGAGCTCTCGGCGCGCGGGCTCATGGCCGGCACCGGGTACCACCAGCTCGCGTCCGATCAGCTGGAGCGCTACCGCGCCGCCGCCGCGGGTCCGGTCGCGCCGAGCCTCGCGGGCGCGCTCGACGCCGTGCGTGCGGGCGGGCTCGAAGTGGGCGGCGACGTGCTCAAGGGGACGCCCCGCGGCGTCCCGCGCGATCATCCGCACGCGGCGCTGCTGCGGCACAAGTCGCTGACCGTCGCCGCCTGGCTGCCGCCGGGCGACGCCCTCGAGACCCGCACCCCCCTCGAGTTCGCCGTGCGCACGTGGGCGGCGGCCGAACCGGTGGTGGCGTGGCTCGATCGCCACGTCGGCGCCTCGCGCCTCGACCCGGACGAGGCGCGAGGGCGCGGGCGGCGGCGCTGAGGCCGGTACTCGGTCCGCGGCGCTGAGCGGCGCGCTCAGGCGTCGATGGCCCGACCGGTGGCGTCCAGCGCCACGACCCGCTGCTCGCGGCGCGCTCGTTCGGCGGCGAACGCCCAGCGATGGCTGGCGAGCGCCTCCGCCACGGACGTGGGCGACGGTGCGCGGTCGTTCCCCTTCCAGGCGCTGAGGCGCCGCGTGAGGTCCTCCATCAGCGCTGCGTCGCCGCCACCGTGGCCGTTGGCGTCGCGGCCCTCGATGGCGACCTGCTCGACGGCACCGCTGCGGTGGTCGACCACCTCGAGCAGGCCGGCGGTCAGGTCGCCGCGCAGCTCGCCGTGCGAACCCGTGAGCGTCAGCCGCCGGGTGCCCACGGCGTGGAAGGCGTTGACCTCGAGCGTGGCGGTCGTGCCGTTCGCGAAGTCGATCAGCACCGATTGGTGGTCGACGACGTCGTTCTCGCCCCCGTAGACGCAGCGGCCGTAGGGCCCGTCGCGCAGGGCGTGGCGGCGGGCGTCCGGGCTCGGGTCGGCGGTGACGACCGACACCGGCCATCCGTCCACGTCGGCCAGGCGCTCCAGGTAGAGGTGCGCTGCGTCGTAGGGGCACGCGGCGGCGGCCGGGCAATCGAGGCAGCGCTCGGTGGCGCCGGCCGGCGCGCGTTCCGGGCGGAAGTGCGCGAGCCGCCCGGTCGAGGCGACCCGCGTCGCCGGTGCCCCCACCCACCAGGCGAGTAGGTCGAGGTCGTGGCACGCTTTGGCTAGCAGCATCGGGCTCGACGCGGCCTCGCGATGCCAGTTTCCCCGGACGTAGCTGTGGGCGAAGTGCCACGAGCCGATGCGCTCCTCGTGCAGCACGTGGACGAGTTGGCCGAGGCGCCCTTCGCCGAGCAGCCGCGCCACCGCTCGCATCATCGGGGCGTGGCGCAGCACGTGCGCGACGGCGACGGTGCCCGTGGCGGTCGCCGCGGCCACCGCGACCCGTTCGACGTCCTCGAGCGACGTCGCGATCGGCTTCTCGAGCAGCAGGTGGTAGCCCTGGGCGAGCGCGGCGACGGCCAGGTCGGCGTGGACGCGATCGGGGGTGGCGATGATCAGGCAGTCGGCGAGCGGCGCGCCCGCGGCCTCCGAGGCAGCCAGAAGCGCCGCGCCGTCGACGAAGCGCCGCGCTGCGGGGACCGTATGGGCGTCGCCGGCGCGAGCGCGTCGGGTGGGGTCGCGGTCGGCTACGGCCACGACGCGTCCCCCCTCGGGGTGGCGCGCCAGCCAGGCGCCGTAGGCGTCGGCGCCGCGGTTGCCGCAGCCGATCAGCGCGAAGGTGGGCACGTCGTCCCTGTCCATGGTGGCGAGAGCGTACCGTGCGCGCCCGCGTGGCATGCTCGGCGGACTGGCCGCCGGCGTCCGAGGCGGCCCCCGGGGAGGCGCCGATGCCCGATTTCGATACCCTGATCCGCCACGCCCGCCTGGTCGATGGTTCCGGCAACCCGTGGCGCCACGCCGACGTAGCGCTCTCGGGCGACCGGGTCGCCGCGGTAGCAAAGCCCGGGCGCATCGACCCGACGGGCGTGCGCGACGTCGTCGACGGTGCCGGCCACGTAGTCGCGCCCGGCTTCATCGACCTGCAGAGCCACGCGATCCTGCCGCTGATGATCGACGGCCGCTGCCTCTCCAAGATCACGCAGGGCGTCACCACCGAGGTGATGGGGGAGGCCTGGACCCCGGCGCCGATGGGCGGGCGCACCACCGTGCCGCTCGAAGGGAGCCTCTTCGAGCACCGGCTCGACCCGGCGTGGTTCGAGCGCGCCGCCACCTGGACGCGCTTCGGGGACTGGCTGCGGGCGATGGAGGAGCACGGCGTCTCGCCGAACGTCGCCTCGTTCCTGGGCGGCGGCACGCTCCGGCACTACGCGCGCGGCATGGACATGGGGCCGTCGAGCGCCGACGAGCGCGCGCTCATGAAGCGGGTGCTCGCCGAGTCGATGGAGGACGGCGCCGTGGGCGTCGCGTACGCGCTCATCTACCCGCCGGACGCCTACGCCGACACCGAGGAGTTGATCGACGTCTGCCGCGCGATGGCGCCGTACGGCGGCGTCTACGTCACCCACCTCCGCTCGGAGTCGCACGGGATGCTCGACGCCCTCGAGGAGGCGCTGACGATCGGTCGCGAGGCGGGGGTGGCGGTGGAGGTCTACCACCTCAAGGCCGCGCACCCGGGCGCCTGGCACCTGATGCCCTCCGTGATCGACCGCATCGAACGCGCCCGCGCCGACGGCCAGGACGTCACCGCCGACATGTACCCGTACGCGGCCTCGGGCACGGGCCTCACCGCCATCCTGCCGACGTGGACCGCCGAGGGGGGCCGGCTCTACGAGCGTTTGCGCGACCCCGAGGTGCGCGCCCGCGTGCGGGCCACGCTCGAGGGGCGCGGCGAGCGCTCGGGCACGCTCGGCGCCGACGGGCTCGGGCTCGAGACCCGCGGTGGGCCGCAGGGGATCATGCCGGTGGGCTTCCGCCTGCCGGAGCACCAGGCGTACGTGGGCAAGCGCCTCGACGAGATCGCCGCGATGCGCGGGCAGGATTGGATCGCGGCGACGCTGGACCTGCTGGTGGCCGAGGGGCAGCGGATCAGCACCATCTACTTCTCGATGGACGAGGCGAACCTGCGCCGGCAGGTGGGGCTGCCCTGGATCAAGTTCGCTACCGACGCGGGCGGCTTCGACCCGGCGTGGGCGACGGCGCACGGGCCGGTGCACCCGCGCGGGTACGGCACCTACCCGCGGGTTCTGCGGAAGTACGTGCGCGAGGAGCGCCTGCTGACGCTCGAGGAGGCGGTGCGCAAGATGACGTCCTCGGTGGCCGATCGCCTGGGGCTCGCCGGCCGCGGGTCGCTGCGCGAGGGCGCCTACGCCGACGTGGTCGTGTTCGACCCGGAGGCGATCGGCGACCGCGCCACCTTCGAGGAGCCGCACCAGCTGTCGGTGGGGGTGCGCGACGTGTGGGTGAACGGGGTGCGGGTGCTCGCGGACGGCGCGCACACCGGCGCGACGCCGGGGCGCTTCGTCAAGGGCCCGGGGGCGTGAGGGGGGTCGTCGCGACGCGACCCCACCGCACCTCCGGCGCCACCCCACAGGTCGCGCGGAAGCCGCAGCCGGCGCAGGCGACGCTCGTGCAGGGCACGGCGGCGTGCTCATCGCCGGCGAGCCGCGCCACGTACCCGCGCCGCGCCAGCCGATCGAGCTCGACGCGCACATGCAACGCCGGCACGGCCAACCGCTGCGCCAACGCCTCGACCGAGGCCGGCGCCTGCAGCGCTTCGAGGACCGCGTAGCTCAGGGCCACAGCGCGAACACCGCCCAGGCGGCCGCGTACGCGACGCCGGTCTGCCACAGCACCGAGAACAGCATCCAGCGCGTGCCGAACGCCTTGCGCAGCGCCGCGAGGGTCGCGACGCACGGTACGTAGAGGAGCGTGAAGACCATCAGCGCCACCGCCCCGCCCGTCGTGAGCACCCCGCCGAGGCGGGCGCTCAGGTCGGCGTCGAGCGGGTCGCCGCCGCCGAAGCCCCACAGCGCGGTCAGCGTGCCCCGCAGCGCCTCGACGAGGCCCGTGCCGACCACGACCAGCCCCTCCAGGAGCCCGATGTCAGCGACGGGGACGTCGCCGAGCAGCGTCAGCGCGAGGCTCCCGAGCACGACCTCCTTGGCGACCGCACCCGGGATCAATGCGCCGACCACGCGCCAATCGCCGAGTCCGAGCGGCGCGAAGGCCGGCGCGAGCGAGCGCGCGACGGTCTCGAACAGGCTCATGCCGCTCGCGAGCTCGAGCGAGAGGAGCGCCCAGACCGCGACCACCGCGATCAGGATGGGTCCGGTGGCGCCCTGGAGGAAGGCCTTCGTGCGCGCCCAGGCGAGCTTCAGGACCAGCCGCGCCGGCGGCCAGCGGTACGACGGCAGCTCCATCGCGCCCGAGCTGGGCGGCGTCTGCAGCAAGTGCTTGAAGGCGAGGGCCGAAGCGAGCGCGACCGCGAAGCCCAGCACGTAGAGCCCGGTGAGCACCAGCGCCGCGTAGGCGGGGACGAAGGCGGCGGCCAGCAGCACGAAGACGGGCAATCGGGCGGAGCAGGGGATCGACGGGATCGCCAGGGCGACCCGCAACCGGTCGCCCCGCTGCTCGAGGGTGCGGGTGGCCTGCACGGCGGGCACGGTGCAGCCGATCGAGAGCACCATCGGCAGCACGGCGCGCCCCGGCAGGCCCAGCGCGCGCATGAGGCCGTCGGCCAGGAACGCGACGCGCGCGAGGATGCCGGCGTTCTCGAGCACCCCGAGGATCACGTACAGCACGAACAGCAC
>JAGXHO010000065.1 GCA_024636105.1 Trueperaceae bacterium
ACGTTGGGGGCGCCGCTGCACGAGCTTCGCTTCGACGTGAGCCCCGACTCGGTCGCCAAGATCCGGGCGCTGCTCGGCTGAGGCCCGACCGTTCAGGCGTGCACGATGACGATCGCACCGTCCACGGTCACCTCGAAGCGCTCGACCTGGAGACGGCCGCCGTCCTCCACCGATACCGGGTACGCGCGGACGCGGCAACCGTTCGGATCGAAGAGCGAGCGGCCGGTCGCTAGGTCGAACTCCCACCCGTGCCACGGGCAGCGCAGCACGCGGCCGTCGAGGCCGAAGGCGTACGTGCCCGGCGTCGCCGGGAGCGTCGTGTCCATCACCGGCCCCTCGCACAGCGGCGCCTGTTGGTGCGGGCAGAGGTTGCGCACCGCGTAGTACGTCCCGTGGACGTTGAAGACACCGATCGAGCGGCCGCCGAGATCGACGATGCGGCGCGATCCTGGGGGTAGGTCCTCGACGCGGGCGACGGGGTACCCGACCCTGGGACGCTGCTCACTCACCGCCAGACGCGCCCGTAGAGGCGCATGAGGTTGCCGCCCAATATCTTGCGCACGCGCGCCTCGTCGCCGAAGTGCGCGAGCAGCGCCACGGTCAGACGCGGCCATTCACGGTACCCGCGTACGCCGCCGGCCTTGCGCGTCGCCGGGTCGAGGCCGAAGCGTCCGTAGTAGGCGCCCGATACCGTGTAGAGGTCGCCGCGCAGCTCGGTCGAGAGGTCGGGCGGGTAGGCCCCCGTGGTTACCACGATGTCGCTGCCGATCGCGACGTGGTCGTCGCCCACCAGGTCGATCACGTACTCGACCGCGCGCACGAACGCGTCCAGCGTCGGCGGCGGCGCATCGCCGCCGGCCCAGTTGAAGGGTCCGGGGAGGCTGCAGCCGATCACGCCGCCGCCGTCGGCCAGCGCGCGGATCACGTCGTCGTCGTGGTTGCGCGGGTTGTCGTAGAGCCCGCGTGGGTTCGCATGCGAGATCAGCGCCGGCCCTGGCGCCGCCGCGAGCGCCTCGCGCGCGGTCCGCGGGCCTGCGTGCGTGAGGTCCATGACGACGCCGCACGTGGCGAGCTCGCGCGCCGCCTCGCGCCCGAAGCGGCTGAGGCCGGCGTCGTTCGGTTCCGCGCAGCCGTCGCCGATCGCGTTGCGCTCGTTGTACGTCAGCTGCACCGTGCGCACGCCGAGCCGCTGCAGCGACTCAATCCGGTCGAGGCGGTCGTCGATCAGCTTGGCGTTCTGGGTGACGAGCACCAGACCGACCGCGCCGACCGCGCGCGCGGCCGCGACGTCCTCGACGCGCTCGATCAGCCGCAGCCGTGGCTCGTTGCGCACGAGCCGGTAGTACGCCTCGATCCGCCGCACGGCCCGCTCGAAGTCGTCGCCCGGCCAGGGCGCCATCACGCTCACGACGTCGACGCCGGAAGCAGCGAGGTCGTCGTCGTAGCGGGTGCAGAAGAAGCTGGCGGCGTCGACCACGAGGGCGTCGCGGTGGAGGTGGTCGGCGTCGGGCGCTGGGGTCTGGGTCATGGGTTCCGGCAGTGTAGTGGGTGGCGCGACCGCTGGGGATGGTGCCGTGCGAACGAGCCGTATTGGCCGGCGCCGCGCCAGCCCCCCACGGGCCGTCCCGGACGGGCTTTCGTCCCGGACGCCCGAGCCTATGCTAGTGAAGGTTTGCACGAGCGGCGCGACCGAGCGGGACCGCACCTCCGCTGCCCCCCGCCGTCTCGACGGAGGTGGCTTCCATGCGTCTCGACGGCCCCTTACCCCTCCTCGCCGGCGTCCTCGGCCTGACGCTCGCGGTCTACGCCTACCGGCAGCTGCGCGCGCTCCCCACGGGGGGCGCCGCGCTGTTGGGCGTCGCCGATCAGATCCGCGACGGGGCGATGCGCTTTCTGAAGCGCGAGTTCGTCGTGCTGGCGCCGTTCGCGGTAGTCCTCGCGGCGGCGGCGTGGTTCGCGTTGGGCGGGCTCTCGGCGCTCGCGTTCGCGGTCGGCGCGCTCGCGTCCTCGATCACCGCAGTCGTGGGGATGATGGTCGCGTCGCGCGCGAACGTGCGCACCACCCAGGCCGCCCACACCACCGGCGGCGCCGCGGCCTTGAGTGCCGCGTTCGGCGGTGGCGCGGTGATGGGGCTGACGCTGGCGTCGCTGGCGCTCATCGGCCTGGGGACGCTGGCATGGGCCTTCGGCCTCGACGCCGAGACCGCCACTGCGCTCCAGTCCTTCGGGGTGGGGGCGTCGCTGGTCGCGCTCTTCTTCCGCGTGGGGGGTGGCATCTACACCAAGGGCGCCGACGTGGGCGCCGACCAGGTGGGCAAGCTCGAGGAGAACATCCCCGAGGACGACCCGCGCAACCCGGGCGTGGTCGCCGACAACGTCGGCGACATCGTCGGAGACACGGCCGGCATGGGGTCGGACCTGTTCGAGTCCTTCGCCGGCTCGATCATCGCCACGATCGTCCTCGCCGCCACGCTGGGCGAGGCCGTCCGCGCGACGTTGGGGTCGTCCACCGCGCTCATGGCGCTGCCGCTCGTGCTCGGGGCGGTGGGGCTCGGGTGCTCGGCGATCGGCGTCGTGGTCGTGCGCGCCTTCGCGAACCGCGCGCCCGCGACCGCGCTGCGCGCCGGCTCCACCGGTGCTGCGCTGCTGTTCCTCCTCGGGGCCGTCGCCGTGATCGCCGGGCTCGGCGTCGCGCCCAAGGTCGCCATCGCGGTCGCCGCCGGCACGCTGGGCGGCATCGCGATCGGGTACGCGACCGAGGCGTCCACCAGCGGCCGCGTGGTGAAGCGCCTGGCCGAAGCCGCCGAGACGGGCGCCGCCTCGGTCATCATCGCCGGACTGGCGCTCGGGTTCGGGTCGACGCTCCTCCCGGTCGTCCTCCTCGCGACCGTCATCGGCGTCGCCAGCGCCGCCGCGGGGCTGTACGGCGTGGGCATCGCCGCCGTCGGCATGCTCGGCACGGTGGCCATGACCATGGCGATCGACGGCTTCGGCCCCATCTCCGACAACGCCGGCGGCATCGCCGAGATGGCGCGCCTGGGGCCCGCCGCGCGCGCGGTCACCGATGAACTCGATTCGCTGGGCAACACCACCGCGGCGGTCGGCAAGGGCTTCGCGATCGGTGCGGCAGCGCTCGCCGCGCTGACGATCCTGGCGGCCTACGTTCAGACGGTCGCCGCGCTGCGGCCCGGATTCGCGCTCTCGTTCGACGACCCGCGGGTCCTGCTCGGGATGCTGGCCGGCGGGGCGGTGCCTTTCGTGGTCGCGTCGCTCACGATCCGCGCGGTGGGCGACGCGGCGCTCGCGATCATCGCCGAGATTCGCCGCCAGTTCCGCGAGATCCCCGGGCTCCTCGAGGGCACCGGGAAACCCGATGCTGCCCGCTGCGTCGACCTCGCGACGCAAGCGGCGCTGCGCAAGATGGTGCTCCCCGGCGCGCTCGCGGTGGCGACGCCGGTGGCCGTGGGCTTCGCGTTCGGCCCCGAGGTGCTGGGCGGGATGCTGGGCGGCGCGCTGGTGACGGCCGTGCTGCGCGCCCTGATGATGGCGAACGCCGGCGGGGCGTGGGACAACGCCAAGAAGTACATCGAGGCCGGCCACTTCGGCGGCAAGGGCTCCCCGGCGCACCACGCCTCGATCGTCGGCGATACCGTGGGCGACCCCTTCAAGGACACGGCGGGGCCGTCGCTCAACATCCTGATCAAGCTGATGGCGATCGTGGCGCTGGCGATCGCGCCGCTGCTGTGATGGGTCGCGCTCAGGCCCCGAGCAGCCGCTTCACCTCCGCCACGATGCGCGCCGGCAGCGGCAGGTAGGCGTCCTCGAGCGGAGGGCTGAACGGCACCGGCGTGTGGGGCGCGGTCACCCGCCGGATCGGCCCCTTGAGCGACGCGAAGCCCTCGTCGGCGACGATCGCTGCGATGTCGGTGGCCAGGCTGGCGCGCGGGTACGACTCGTCGACCACCATCAATCGCCCCGTCTTGGCCACGGACGCGAGGATCGTGCCCTTGTCGAGCGGCGTGTAGGTGCGTGGGTCGATCACCTCGACCGAGATGCCCTCGGCGGCGAGCGTTTCGGCGGCTTCGAGCGCGAACTGCACGCCGCGCTGCACGCCGACGATCGTCAGGTCGGTGCCTTCGCGCCGCACGGCCGCGACGCCGAAGGGGATCGGCTCCATCGCCTCCGGCACGTGCGACTTCTGCATGTACATGCGCTTGTGTTCGAAGAACACGACCGGGTCGTCGTCGGCGATCGCGGTGAGCAGGAGCCCCTTGGCGTCGGCCGCGGTGGTCGGCGCGACGGTCTTGAGGCCCGGGATGTGGGCGAAGATCGAGTACAGCGTCTGCGAGTGCTCGGCGGCCGCGCGGAAGCCGCCACCGACGACGGTCCGCATCACCATCGGCACCTTCTGCGTGCCACCGAACATGTAGCGCACTTTGGCCGCTTGGTTGAGCATCTGGTCGTAGGCGACGCCGGCGAAGTCGACGTACATCAGCTCCACGACGGGGCGCATGCCCGTCATGGCGGCGCCGATGGCGGCGCCGAAGAAGCCCGCCTCCGCGATCGTGGTGTCCAGGACGCGCTCGCGTCCGAAACGGGTGGCGATGCCGCGGGTGACGCCGAACGGACCGCCCCACGCATCGAGCCCACCGCGGTCGTCGCGGCCGGCGCCGCCGGCCACGTCCTCGCCCATCAGGAAGACGCTGGGGTCCGCCTCCATCGCCTGCACGAGGGCTTCGTTGATCGCGTCGCGGATCGTCAGCAGGCGCTCGCTCATCGCAGGCCCCCTTCGTAGGAGACGTAAACGTCGTCGTAGAGCTCGTCGGGTTCGGGCCACGGGTCGCCCTCGGCGGCCGTGAAGGCGGCGGTCACCTCGGCGTCGGCCTCCGCGCGGATGCGCTCGAGCCGCGCCGGGTCGAGGCCGCGCTCGGCGGCCGCCTGCTCGAAGGCGGTCAGTGGTTCGCGCGCCCACCAGGCCGCCCGCTCGTCGGCCGGCTGGTAGGTCTGCTTGTCGCCCTCGTACTGGCCGGAGAAGCGGTACGAGACGAACTCGAGCAGGGTGGCGCCGCCACCGGCCCGGGCCTGCGCGACGGCCTCCTGGGTCGCCTGGTGGACGGCGACGACGTCCATGCCGTCGGCGCGGACGCCGGGGAGGGCGTACCCGGCCGCCATGTCGGCGATGGTCTCGGTGTTCAGGTGGTAGTCGAGGGAGGTCGCTTCGGCGTACTGGTTGTTCTCGCACACGAAGACGACCGGCGCGTTCCACAGCTTCGCCAGCCCCATGGCTTCGTGGAACACGCCCTGGTGCACCGCCCCGTCGCCGAAGAAGGCGACCGCCACGTCGTCGCGCCCCTGCATCTTCATGGAGAGCGCCGCCCCGAGGGCGATCGGCAGGCCGGCGGCGACGATCCCGAACGCGCCCAGCATGCCGACGCCGAAGTCGCTGATGTGCATGCTGCCACCCTTGCCCTTCGCGGTGCCGGTCCGGCGGCCGTGCAGCTCGGCCGCCATCGCGCGCAGCGCGACGCCCTTGCCGATCGCGTGGCCGTGGTTGCGGTAGGTCGAGGCGATCCAGTCGCTCGGCCGCAGGGCGGCGCACACGCCCGCGGCGATCGCCTCCGAACCGGTGTACGTGTGGGCGTAGCCGGGGATGCGATCGGCTTCGGCAAGCTCGGCGACGACGGCGTCGAAGCGCCGCATCGTCACCATCTTCTGGTACATGCCGTAGAGCTGTTCGTGGGTGGGTGGGGTGGCGTTGGGCACGGGGTGGCCTCCTGCGTGGCGGTGGGCGCGGGCGGGATCGGATGGGCTCAGAGGTGGAAGAAGGGGGCGTCGCTCGGTGCGGTCCACAGGCGCACCACGTCGTCGTCGGCGCGGCAGAGGCTCACGGAGAAGCCCTTGGTCTCCTGCGTGGTCACGTACGGGCCGACGAGCGGGCGAACGGCCGTGAGGCCTTCGCGCTCGAGGCGGGCGAGCACGGCCCGCGTCGCGACCAGGAGCTCCATGAGCGACGTGCCGCCGGCGCCGTTGACGAACACGAGGACGCACTCGCCGCGGCGGTAGTCGCCGTCCTCGAGCACGCCGTCCATGACGCGTTCGACGATCGCGTCGACGGCGTCGGCCGGCATGCGGGCGAAGCCCGGTTCGCCGTGCACGCCCATGCCCAGGAAGACCTCGCCCTCGGGCAGGGTGAACATCGTGCGCCCGGTGATCGGCGACGTCCCGCCCGCGGCCGCGACCGAGAGGGTGCGGGTGCCGTCCCGGACGCGTTCGCCCAGCGCGCGCGCGGCGGCGAGCGGCAGCCCTTCGTCGAGCGCCGCGCCGACGACCTTGTAGACGAACGCGGTACCGGGGGCGCCGCGTCGGTCGGCCTCGCGCCCCTTGGGCGCCGAGGCGACGTCGTCGTACATCAGCAGCGTCTCGACCCGGTGGCCGGCGTAGCGGGCGAGCTCGGCGCCCATCTCGCCGCCGATGCGGTCGCCTTCGTGGTGCGAGATGAGCAGGAGCACGCCGCCGCCGCGATCGGCCGTCGCGATCGCCTCGGCGATGAGGCCGGGGGCCGGCGCCGTGAAGATGGGGCCGATCGCGTTGGCGTCGAGCAAGCCGGTTCCGACCCAACCCATCGCGATGGGCTCGTGCCCCGAGCCGTTGCCGATGACCATCGCCGCGTGGCCGACGGGCTTGGGCGTGGCGCGCACGACGATCCGGCGGCCGGCGACGCGGGCGACCCGGTCCGGGAAGGCGGCGACGAAGCCGTCGATCATCTCGTCGACGGCGTCCGCCGGATCGTTGAGGAGCTTGCCGGCGGGCGCCCGTCGGGGCGCGGCGTCCGCCGCGCCGGACGCGACGCTCGTGGACGGTCCTGGGGTCGCCGGAGCGCCCTCCGATCCGCCTGCGAGGGCCTCGTGCCCCTCGCCCAGGATCCAGGCCATCGAGGTCGCGCCGGGGTCCGGGTGCCCCACGCCGCCGCCCTCGACCCAGGCCGCCCGACCACGGCGACCGGGCAGGTTCGCAGTCGCGTCGCGACCGGCCGCCGCGGCGGTGGCCGCGGCCGCCCACGCGCTGGTCAGGTCCTGTCTCT
>JAGXHO010000009.1 GCA_024636105.1 Trueperaceae bacterium
ACGACGACCGAGGCGTACCAACTCGCCACGATCACCGTCGCAACGGCGCTCACCCATGTGACCTTCTCTTGGAACGACATTCTGGCCTCCTCATGTCCAACATCCTTGACACATGGAGTGTAAAGCGTCGACGACACTGTGTCAAGTATCTTAAACATCCTCGTCGGCCGGGTTCCGACCCGACCGCGCTGGTGGGTCGCGGCCGCGCTGGTCCTGATCGGCTTCGTCGGCGTGTTGGGCCGCACGCTCACCTTCGCGTGAGTTGTGGGCCGGTACCTGCCCCGCTGTGACCGATACGGCCCACCGACGCCGCTCCTGCTGCACCATGGACGAAGCCGCAACGTGAGTGCTTCGCGCCACCGAGATCCGTGTGCGCGCCACGGCCGCTCTGACCTCGTGTCGCGGCTCGGCTCAGCAGGGTCCCATTCCGTACCAACCAATCGAGACCCCGTCAATCCGTACGTTGCCGGAACGGAAAGAGGTGAACGACGTGAACGCAGACATTTTCCAAGGTATGTGGAAGCAAGTGCGCGGTCGCGCCAAGCAGGTGTGGGGAGACCTCACCGACGACGAGCTCGCCAAGGTCGACGGTAGCTACGACCGCTTCGTCGGCGTCCTGCAAGAGAAGTACGGCTACACCAAGGAAGAAGCGCAACAGAAGATCGACTCGGAGTTCGGCAGCAGCGCCTGAAGCGCACCGAACGAACGGTCCGCACCCACCGCGAACCGGCCGCCCGAACCTTCGAGGCACGTGCGCGCCCCGTACCACCGCGCTCGCGGCAGCGTGGCGCCCGCGCCTCACTCATGAGCACCACGAAGGAGAACTCGACATGCTTCAAACCATCGCCATCATCCTGCTCGTCCTCTGGCTCCTGGGCGTCGTGACCGGCAACATCTTCGGCGGCTTCATCTACGCGCTGCTCGTCATCGGCGTCGTGCTGTTCCTGGTCCGCTTCCTGGGCGGTCGCAAGACGGTCTAGGCTCGACCCGACGAGCCCCACGAACATCGCTCGCCCTAGCCGGCACGCGGTCGCATGCGACCGCGTGCCGGCTTCAATCGCCTCGCTGCACTGACCCAGGAGGCGTCGCCGATCGCGATCACCGGCGTTCCGTCCTGAGCCGCGTCATGCGTGCTGCGCGGTGAACCCCAAGAGCGTGTCGACGAACGCATCGGGCGCCTCGCGCATGACCCAGTGCCCGCAACGAGGCACGACGACGAGCCGAGAGCTCGGCAGGCGCTCGTGGGCGGCCTTCGCTTTGCGCCACGGCACCACCAAGTCGCGACGGCCGTGCAGGAGGAGCACGGGGGTCGCAACGCCGCCGAGCTTCTCCGCGTAGGACGTCGCGAGGCGGAACGGGCCCAGCTCGCCGCGCAGCCATGCGATGAAGCTGCGCTCCGCCTCGATTGCGCTGACCTGTCGGTGCACCTCTTCGACCAGGTCGTCGGTCACGAGGCGCCGGTCCGCGAACACCAAGCGGCCCAACACCAGGTGCGTCAGGGCCTTGCTGCGCCGCAGGCTCCACACGATGCCCCGTTGCAGCAGCGGCATCCGCATGGTCAGGAACGCGACGAGCGGGACCGGCATGCGCGCGTCGAGGCCGTAGGAGCCGATCATGCTGAGCGACGCCACCCGAGGGGCGTGCTTCAGAGCGTAGCCGAGCGCCACCGCACCCCCCATCGAGAAGCCGGCGACGTGCGCCCGCTCCACGCCGCGTGCCTCCAAGAAGGCGTCGAGCAGGTCGACGTAGTCGTCCATCGACAGCGACGGGAGCGGTACCTCGCTCTCCCCGTACCCGGGCCAGTCGAGCGCGATCACCCGGTGGCGCTCCGCGAGCGCGGGCATGCTCGCTCCGTAGCTGAGCGCCGCCGAATCGAAGGCCGTGCCGTGCAGCACGACGAGCGGCGGTCCGTCGCCCGCCTCGAGGTGGTGGCACCGCACGCCCCGCACGACGGTGTGGTGGCTCGCGACGATCGGCTCGGAGCGGTCCGCGCCCTCAGCGGGCATCGCCCGAACGGATCGCCTCGAAGCGGCCCGCGGCCGCCGCTTCCTTCACGCACGCGTACCCGCTGGCGTACGCGTCGTCGAGCCGGTCGAAGCTCTGCACGTCCAGGTCGTCCGGGAGCTCCGGCTTCAGCCAGACGTCGGGCGGGTGCGCGGCGATCAGGATGTCGAGCAAGCGCGCCTGGGTGATCGAGTACGCACGCTTGAGGATGTCGGCCACGTTCGGACCGTCGTCCGCGAACATCGCCGTGACCTTCTGCACGAGGGTGTCGGGCGCTTTTGGCTCCAGGTCGAGCGGTCCGGTGTGCGGGGGGCGGACGTCGATGGCGACGATGGGTCGGCGCGTCATGGCCCGCGCCACGTCGATCGGGAAGTTGTTGAGGATGCCGCCGTCGAGCAGGTGCCGGCCCTCGAAGCGCACCGGCGCGAACAGGCCGGGGAAGGCGTTGCTCGCCACGACCGGATGCCGAAGCGGACCGCTCGAGTAGACCAGCAGCTCGCCGGTCTCGATGTCGACGGCGGGGACCGCGAGCGGCACCTTCAGCTCCTCGAAGGTCGCCGGTGCATGGCGCTCGAGGATGCGCTCGACGTCGTCGTGCTCGATGAGGCCGCCGGCGCCGCCGGGATCGAGGAAGTCCGAGAAGTCGATGCCCCGAACGATCGATTCGACGGCCTTGGCGGCGTTGCCCGCGGCGTAGAGCGCCCCGATGATCGCGGCCGAGGAGTTCGCCGCGATGGCGCAGGGGTGCAGCCCTTCCTCCTCGAGCGCGACCAGCGCGCCGATCTGCGCGAAGCAACGCGCGCCGCCCCCGCTGAGCGCGAGGCCGACCTGGCAGGAGGTGGTGGATGGGTGCGTGCTCATCGGTCGCGGCGCCTCTCGGTCGAGCGTTCGTTCGCGGATGGGTGGGTGGTCCCCTGAAGGGTACGCGGTCCTACGGCGCCTGTCGGTACCAGGTTCCGGTGGCGCCGAGCGTTCGTGGGACGGGGCCGCTCACCAGCGGTTCGCCTCCGACTTGAGCCAGGAGCGGATCCCCCGGCCCGCGAACGGCTGCTCCCGGAACCGGGGCAGCACGTGCAGGTGGGCGCGGAAGACCTCCTGGCCGCCCGTGGCGCCGCAGTTCCAACCGACGGTGTAGCCGTCGGGTGCAACGCGTTCGTCGATCCACCCCTTCACCTTCGCTAGCATCCGGAACGTCGCGGCCACCTCTGCCTCGGTCAGGTCGAAGACGGTCTCCGCGTGGCGCACCGGGACGATCATGCCGGAGTGCTTCAGGGCGCCCTGATACCGCTCGTCCTGCACGTACGCGACCAGGTCGTCGCGGAACACCGTCGTCGCGTCGAGCTCCGGGTTCGGGCAGAACGGGCAGTCCACGACATCGACCTCCAGAGCGTGCGCGGTGGGCAGACCGGCGGCGGTGCCTACGCCTTCCGCGACCGCCGCATCGCCCGCAAGTGCTTCAGGCCGTCGGCCGCCGCCAGCTCCGCGTACTGCGCCGATCCCGCCGCGACGAGCGCCACCTTGCCGTCGGCGTCGAAGTGGAACCCCCACCCGTACGCCTTCGCCAGCGGCGACGACCGCAGGCACGGTTGCCCCTTCGAGAAGAACGCCGCCCGCGCGGCGTCGCTCTCGTCCGCCGGCACCCCGGCACGCGCCGCATGCACGCCGAAGACGACGTCGTCGGACGCGAAGCGGTAGGGCGCGTCGATCAACGCCTCGTACTGCATCCGCGCGATCGTCGGCGCCGCCTTCTCCGGCGGTGCGACCGCGACGTCGACCGGGCAGTCCTCGGCCACCTCGATGAAGGCGTTGGCGTAGTTGGTCGTGTGCATGGGCGCGCTCCTCACGGACCGCGGCGCGTTGGCGGCCTGCCGAAGGGTACCGGTCGGCGCCGATTCCGGGGGCGGGTCCGCGCACGGCGCCTCATGGCGAGGCATCCGCGCTTTCGATGCTCCTCCAGGAGGCGCAGGAGCGCATCGGTCCGCCCGTGCTGGTGCCCTTCGTCGTCCATGTCGATGCAAGCGAACCCTCGGGAACGCATCTCCTCGAGGACGGACGATTTGCCGACGCCCGACATGCCGGTGACGAGGACGTGGTTCATCGCTCGGCCCCTACGGCGAGAACGTCACAGCGCTCGCCCTCATCAGCGCCCGGAACGTCGAGTTGAACGCCATCGCGTCGTGGGCGACGTACGCCACGGTCCGCTCGCCCGCGCGCTCGACCCCAGGGATGGTCAGGCACGCCTGCGCCCGCGCCTGGTGGTCGAAGTCGATCTCGACGGCGCAATCCGCCGGCAGCCGCCAGGGCTTCACCATGCCCGCCCGCCGGACCGCCTCCTCCGCGCCCTCGCGGATGAGCCCCTGCGCGCGCTTCGGGTGGAGGTGGATGGCGCTGAAGGTCGTGTACCCCTCCTTCACCACCACGCCCACCACCGCGTCACCGACCCAGTCGCGCACCTGCGCCACGGCCTTGTCGTCGCCGGCCACCAGGGTGATGGGGACGCCGAAGTGGCCCGCGATCGCCGCGTTGATGCCGAACTCGCCGGTCGACCGCCCGTCCAGCCGGACGTCGTTCACGTAGCCGGTCCACGTGTGGGCGAGCGGGGCGTGCGGGGTGCCGGCTTTGGCGTGGTACCCGACGAAGAAGACCGCGCCGACGCCCGGCTCGTCGATCCCCTGCATCATGCCGAGCGCCTTGTCGGAGCCGGTGATGAAGCGGACGCTCTCGTGCAGGTCCTCGGCGACGAGGTTGCGCATGCCGTTGTGCGCTTCGTTGACGATGACCTCTTCGGCGCCGGCGGCGAGCGCCCCCTCGACCGCAGCGTTGACCTCGCGCGTCAACCGCGCCCGGGCGCGCTCGTACTCGACGGTGGAGCTGGGACCGCTCCCGTACTCGGGCGGCATGACCTGAACCCAGCTGGTGACGCCACAGACGCCTTCCATGTCGGCGGAGATCAGGACCTTCATGCGCTCACCCCTCCTGTGGAAGATACCCCCTCCCGCGAACGCGGTCCGCGCGCTGCCGCGGAGCGGTTATGGATCGGAAGTCAGCCCTCGGCGCGGCCCTCGGACACGTCGTTCTTGCCACCGGCCTTCGCGCGGTACATCGCGGCGTCGGCCACCTTGAGCAGGCTGGCGGCGTCCGCGGCATCCCGCGGGTACACGCCCACGCCGATCGACGCGGTGAGCGACAAGCTGTGCCCGTCGATGTCGATCGACGGCGTGAGCGCTGCGAGCATCGTCGCCGCCAACGCTCGGGCATCCTCGTCGGCGGCGATCTCGGGCAGCAGCAGCACGAACTCGTCGCCATGGAGCCGCGCCAACGTGTCGCTCGCCCGCAACGAGCGCCCGAGGCGGGCGGCGATCTCGACGAGCACTACATCGCCCGCAGCATGCCCGTGGACGTCGTTGATCCGCTTGAAGCCGTCGAGGTCGACGAAGAGCACGGCGAGCCGACGTCCGTGGCGCGCCGCCTCGGCGACCGCGAGTTCGAGGCGGTCCTCGAACAACACGCGGTTCGGCAGCCCCGTGAGGGCGTCGTGGTGGGCGTCGTGGTGGAGGGTCTCGAGGTTCCGATGCAACACGGCCTGCGCCTGCTGCCGTGCCGTCACGTCGGTGAAGAGCGCCGCGACCCGGCGCGCATGACCGTCCTCCACCGGGAAGGCGGAGAGTTCGTACCAGCGGTCCGTCGAAGCGGTCCGGTTGATCGTTCGGAGGGGCGTACCCGTGAGGGCGACCTTGCCGTAGGCCTCGAGCCACACGGTGTCGAGGTCGGGGTCGAGCTCCTTGAACGAGCGGCCCACCACGTCCGTGACCCGCGTCTGGCTCACGAACGCCGGGTTGGCCTCGACGATGCGGCAGTCGACGGGTCGCCCAGCGTCGTCGAACTCGACGTCCACGACGCAGAACCCTTCTCCGATCCGCTCGAAGAGCGTTCGGTAGCGCGCCTCGGAGGCCGACAGCGCCCGTTGCGCCTCCACGTAGCGGGTGACGTCGGTGAAGTAGCACACGGTCGCTTGCGATCCGTCGGGCAGGCGAACGCGGTTGAGGCACCAGTCGACGAAGGACGGCGTGCCGTCGGGGCGCGTCGACGGGAACTCCTGGAACTCCTCCGACTCCCCCGTGCGCGCCACGCGCATGAACGCGTCCACGACGCGGTCCGTGTTCTCGTTCGGGGTCGCACGGAGGAGCGCGATGAAGTCGCGCCCGATCAGCGCGTCGACGTCGACGCTCGCGCCGCCGCGCGCGAAGGTGTTGACGTGCAGCAGCCGCGCGTCCGAGTCGACCAGGAACACCCCGAGCGGTGCGTGGTCGACGATCGTGCTCATCTCGCCGAGGCGCGCGCGCACCACTTCGTCGGTCTGGATGCGTTGGGTGACGTCGATGAGCTGAACGGCGACGCGACCGACGTCGGCGTCCCCGACACGGAAGGCGTAGGCGTCGATCCGCCGGACGACGCCCTGCGTCTCGTCGTCGGCGATGAAACGCATCGGCTCGCCGCTGGCGATCACCCGATCGAACAGGTCGCGCACGGTCGCGTTGAACGCGGACACCACCTCGTCGCACCGCTTGCCGACGACGTCCGTCGTGCCGCTGACCTCGTCGAACGCCGGGTTCGCGTGGACGAACCGGTAGTCCGTCGTCCCGGGCTCGCGTTCGACGACGCAGAGCCCGTCCGGAAGGCCCGCGATCACCGCGAGCACGTCGCCGAGGTCGTCGGCTCGGCCACCTCGTTCGGCCTCGGTGGCCGTCACGCCGCGTCCGCCGCGTCCAACCGTCCGTACCCTGCACCGCGCCGCGCCACGTCCGTCAGGTTCGAACCCTCGTTCACGCCAACCTCCCCGGTCGCTGCGAAGTAGGTCGATCGCCTTCACATCCGTTCCGATATCGGGCATCAGGCTACAGTCCCCGGGCATGTGCGTACGTGAGCGGGTGTCGGTGCCCGGCGAGGGCGCCCGCGAGGTGCGTGCGCGATGAGGCAGAACGCGTGACCAACACGGGTGATCGGATCGACGCGGCGTGCTGGACTCGTCTTCCACCCAAAGAGGTGTCGCATGAACACGAAGCGCATTCGCGCGTTCGTGCTCGCCACAGCCGCTACCGCCCTCATGGGCTCAGGAGCCTTCGCCCAGGTCGACCGCGTCGACCGCTCTTGAAGCGGCCGCCGCCTTCTCGTGGGATGCGCTGGCGCGACCCGTCGTGGGTTCAGCGCACCCGCCGCAGCTCGAAGCGCGCGTCGTCGGTAGCGAACGTCAGGACGTCGCCTTGGAGCTGCGCCTCGAACGCGTACGACGTGCCTCCGGCGAGGAAGTGCCCGGCGACGGTGCCGCCCTGGACGCGGGCGATCACCGGGTAGCGGGCGCCGTCGAACACGAGCTCGCCGGCAAGCCCCTCGGCCGCGGCCGCGAGCGTGAGTTGGAGGCGCTCGTCCGCGAAGACGCCGACGTGGGGGTCGCCCGCGGGACCGGCCGGCGCGCCGCCGCCTCCGAGCGGGTTCGACGGCGGCGCACCTCCCGGGTTGCCAGCGGGAGCGGGCGCGACGGCGCCCGGACCCACCGGAGCACCGATCGACCCGGCCGCCGCGCCGCCGCCAAGGAAGGCGAAGCTGCCGACCAGCGCCTCGAGCCCGTCCTGGACCACCTGGAGGGTGGCCTGGTCGCCGACCGAGAAGAAGGTGAAGGCGGCGACGTCGCCGACCACGAGCACGATCGTGCCCGCCACGTTCTCGCTCGCGTAGTCGATCACGCTCCCCTGAGCGCCGTCGACTGCGATCTCGTAGGACTGGGTGATCTGAGCGCCCGGCACCTCGGGCAGGAAGCCCGACCAAACGTCTTGCACGAGCTGCTCGCGCGGTCCCGACCAGTACGCACGGTCCGCCGCGCCGATCGGTGCGGCCACGACCCCGATCACCCCCTGGCCCGACGGCGGCGCGAACTGGAGCACGAGCGTGCCGTCGGGGGACGCTTCCTCGCTCGGGGACCAGCCGGGCCGGAGACCGAGCCGGAACCCGAGGGCAGGACTCTCGTAGACGGGTGCCTGCGCGAAGGCGATCGACGCGAGCACGAGGGCGAGGACGGCGATCGGATGGCGGGCGTTCCACGGGTTGCGCATGGGGTTCTCCTTCGCGACGAGAGCGCTCACGGCCGTTGGTAGCGGAAGTCTTGGTACTCGAAGGCACCGGCGCCGACGGCCACGAGGCCGACGCCGCCGGCGAACGGCTGACCGCCGTTCAGCGTCGCCGCCGGCGCGCCGTTCACGACGACCTCGACCGAGGTGCCGACGGCGCGCAACTCGAGCCGGTTGCGCCCGTCGGGACGAAGGGTGTCGAGGTCCTCGTCCACCAGCAGTTCGAGGCCGTCGGCGCTCCGCTGGAGCACCACGTAGCCGGTGGTCGTGAGCGCGAACGCCAGGTAGGTGCCGTCGTTCGGATCGAAGTCGAACAGCAGCCCGGCCGCGGTGAGGCCGCCGCTGCCCGGCGCCAGCCCAATCGTCACGCCGATGGTGCCCTGGGCGAGCGGGCCGGCCTCGCCGGGCACGTCCATCAGGTAGTAGTAGCGCACGGCGTCGGGCGACGCGTCGTTGGTGAGGCGGTACGCCGTCCCGGTCAAGGCTCCGGTCCAGGTCCCGTCGGACCCGACGTCGAGGACGCCACCGAACGTGCTGCGCGGGTCGGTGCCGGTGAACGGCTCGAGGTAACCCGCTTGGCTCACTGGCGCCATCGCCTCGGGGTTGGTCGGCGCCGGCGCCAGGGGGTTCCCGGCAGCCGCGGACCGTGTCGGGGGCGCCAACGGGTTGCCCGCGCCGCCCGCCGCGGCCTCGCCCGCGGATCTCGTGGCGAAGCTCACGAGGATCGTCTCGAGCCCCGCCCGGACCTCGTCGGCGCGCCCGTCGACTCCGATGGAGACGATGGTGATGCCGAGGCCATCGCTGATGGCGCCGATCAGCGAGCCGCTGATGCCGTCCCCGACGTAGTCGAGCACGCCGGCCGTGACCCCCGCCACGGTCCGCGCGCCCTCGCGTTCGACGCGGACGCCCTGCATCCCGGACGAGAAGCCCTCCCAGGCGTCCCAGACCGCTTCCGGGCCCACCCCGGCGAACTGCTCGCGATCGGCCGCGGAGAGCCGACCGAGCACGACGACGACCGCACCGGCATCGTCAGGCGCTTCGAAGGTCATCGTCTCTTCGCCGCCCTCGCCGATGGCCGCCTCGCCGACCCACGCCGCCGGGACGTCGAAGCGCACGCCGAACGCTGGTCGCTCGATGGTGGTGATCGGTTGTTGGGCAAGCGCGAAGGTCGTACAGACGGCGGTCAAGAGCAGGCAGATGGATACGAGCGAGCGGGCAATGGACACGGTGGCGTCCTCCTCGCTCAGGAGCCTAGGAAGCGGAGGCTTAAGCACCGGTTAACGAGCCGGCGTCGGAAGGCCGACTCGCTGTACATCGAAGCCATACCTTCGCGACACCTGAACCGGAAGAGGCCCTCGGAGCACTTCGGGCTCCAAGGGTGTTCACTTGCCTTGACGAATCCCCCGATAGAAGACGCCGCCGCGCCCTATACGGCCGCTGTCGCAATGACCACTACAGACCGCCCTCCTACGTCACAGCCTGCGAGGGCTGTTCACGGCAAGCGAAGACGTGTCCGCCGAACCGAGAGAACTTCGGGTGCTTGTTTAGCCGGCCTTGATCTTGCGGTATTGCCGCGAGCGAGGGCCGATGCCAGTACCCCCGCGGTGATCGCAATCGGACAGTTCTTCGAGGCAATCAAAGCGACCACCCCGAGCTGCCGGACCTCAACGGCAATCTCCACGTGCGCGGAGGCTGCGCCGCGGAGCAGCTCGCCAATGGGATCGAGGGCATGCTGAGCGAAGTACGCGAAGGTCTCGGATGCTCTGTGTACTCGCTCTGCAAGCCGGAGACCACGGCGCCGTTGAAGTCAGCGCTGGGCGCGGAGCCCTTGACAGGCCTTCGTATCCGCCGTATCTTCTGTGTGCAGTGTATACGAAGGTTCTGGCCGTTCTTTCCACGGTCGCTTTGCCGCGGCCTCGGGAGAACGAGGGACGGTGTGGCTGTCCGCATTTGGTGCCGGTCGTACGCCTCGCGCAGTTGGCATCGAGTTGGGCCGGACTCCGGTATCCAAGCCGCGTCCGGTAGGGAGAGTTCAATATGGCGCAGCTGAATACGAGGGGAGTGCAGTCGCTCGAAGAGTACGCCTACACGGAGCTTCGCGACATGATCACGCATGGCACGTTGAAGGCGGGAGAGCAGCTCGTCCAAGAGGACCTTGCAACCAAACTCGGCGTGAGCCGGACGCCGCTTCGTCGCGCGCTGGCGAATCTCGAGCGGGACAACTTCGTGCGCCTGAGCCCACGGGGTGAAGCCTACGTGTTGGCGTTCGGGCCGGAGGAGATCGCCAGCATGTTCGAGATTCGGGCGGTCCTGGAGGGTCTTACCTGCCGCCTTGCGGCACCAAATATCGGGACCAAACACACGATCTATCTGCGTTCCCTGCTCGAGGCGGCAGCTGAGGAAGTGGAGCGCACTGGCGACTGGTCGGCGTACCGGCAAGCCGACATCGAGTTCCACACCTATCTGACGGAACGCGCAGAGAATCCCATGCTGGTCAAGCTTCTCGACTCCTTTCAGGTCATGGGGTTATCCCTCGCTCAAGGCCTGCTACGCCCTCCTCAGGAGACGTTGCAGGAGCACTTGGCGATCATCGACGCCCTCGAGGCGCACGATCCAGACCGAGCAGAGAAGGCCATGCTTTCGCACATCCGCAAGACGATTTCGCAGATGACTCGTCGCACGACGGATCGAGCCACCGCGGAGGAGGAGGTGCCCATGTAGCGGGCCAAAGACGATTTGATCCGCGGGTTTGGAGCTCGATGCACCCCAAATCACTTGATTGCTCTCGAAACACAGCACCAAAGCCTAGGAGGACACCATCATGAACCAACAGGACTCCGAACGAGGCCCGACCGAAGAGCTGCCTCGGCAGAGCTCGAGGAGGTCGATCGGACTCACGCTCGCCAGCGCGATCCTCATCGGCATCGCTTCTCTAGGGTCGATGGCGGCGGCGCAGAACCAGCAGATCGAGTTCTGGTCCCAAGCCTACGGCGACCAGGTCGCGTATCGGATGCTCCTGGAGGAGCTCGCGAGCGACTTCAGGCAGGAGACCGGAATCGCCGTCCAGATCGAGCTCGTCAACTGGTCCAACGCGTTCCCGACCTGGCTAGCGGTAGCGCAAGGGGGTCCGGCTCCCGACGTCGCCGACATGTACTGGCTGCACTCGTTCTCGGCGATCGGCGGAGACGAATACGGCCCGATGCCCATCAACGAATACAAGGACGAGTACTGGCCCGACCTCGAAGAGCGCTTCTACCCGGGTTCTTTGCAGGATGTGATCTGGCAAGGGGACTTCTACGGGATCCCGTGGCGTGGCGACATCCGCCCGATGATCTACCGGACCGATCTCTTCGCGGAAGCGGGGCTAGCCGGTCCTCCCGAAACCTGGGACGAGATCACGGAGCACGCGATCCGGCTTACCGAGCGAGATGCGAACGGAAACGTGACGCAGTGGGGCTTCACCTTCGGTGGCGGCAACACCGTGACGCAGTTGTTCCCGTACTACTGGCAGGCCGGTGGCGAGTTCCTGTCGGAGGACGGTCGGACGGCCACCATCGACAACGAAGCGATGCGCACGACCCTCGAGTGGATGCGAGCGCTGGTCTGGGAACACGAAGTCGTCACGCCCGAGTTCATGGACCAGAGCTACGTGCCGCAAACCAACTTCATCGCCGGAAGCCTGGCCATGGTCGGCAACGCCTCCGACGAATGGGGTGCCGTGCTCGAACGGGAGTACCCCGAGCTCGACGGCAAGTGGGCGATGGCCCAGAATGCAGCGGGCCCCGAGGATCGCGACACCTTCAGTGGTGCGGGCTACTGGGGCGTACTCCGTGGCTCCGACAACGTCGAGGAAAGCGTGAGGTGGATCGCGTACCTGAGCCGGGATGAGAACATGCAGCGCCTGGCAGAGGCCCTCGGTCGCGTCAGCCCGAACCGTGTGGTGATGACGTCCGACTACTGGTCCGGAGCACCATGGCGGGAAGTCGTGGCGGATTCTCTGGAGTTCGGCCACACCTCTCAGGAGCCCGCGCCTTCCTGGAGCACCCTTGCGACGCCCCAGCCAGGAGCCGTGCTCTACGACATGTTCTACGACGCGATCGTTGGCCGGCAGGACATCGATGAAGTGCTCGCGCGTGCGGAGCAGCGCATGCAGGCGGAACTGGATCGAACCGCGCCCTAGGTGCTTCGAGTGGGGCTACGGGCCGCTTGGGTCCCGTAGCCCCACACCTTCAGGCGTGCGTCCAACATCCCCGCGCCGGTCTTGTCGCTCGCTCGCGGCGCTGCCCCAGGAGTTCCCATGTCCCGTACGCGAAGACGAGATCTCTTCTGCTATCTGATGGCCGCCCCCGCGCTGATCTTCACGGTCGTGCTCGGCATCTATCCCATGCTCGCGTCCCTTCGGATGAGCTTCCTCGAGTACGATCTTCTCACCCTACGCACGTCAGGTACGCCCTTCGTCGGCTTCCAGAACTACCGGACGCTGCTCGGAGATCCCCTCTTCATCCAGACGCTCACCAATACGGTCCTGTTCACGTTGCTTGCCGTCACCGCCGTCGTGTGCCTCAGCCTGTTCCTGGCGCAAGTGATCAACGTCGACTTCATCGGTCGGGGCCTCGTGCGGACCCTGGTGTTCGTTCCCTGGTTCGTGCCCCCTGCCGTGGCCGCCGCGATCTGGATGTGGCTCTTTCAGACGGAACGAAGTCCCATCACGCACCTTCTCCAGAACACGGGGCTGCTCACGACGAACATCAGGTACCTGACGGACACCTCTACGTTCGGGCCGATCAGCATACCGATGCTCTCGGTGACAGCGGTACGCGTCTGGAACGGCATACCGTTCGTCGTCATCTTCATGTTGGCCGGCCTCCAATCGATTCCACGCTCCATCTACGAAGCAGCGGAGATCGACGGCGCCGGCATCGCGCAGAAGTTCCTCTTCATCACCATGCCCATGCTGAAGCCGGTGCTGAGCATCCTCACCACGCTCCTCGTGATCGGCGGCCTCGGCCACTTCGAGATCAACTACGTCATGACGGGCGGAGGCCCTCGGAACCTGACGAACATCCTGGCCGTCTTCTCGTACCAGCAGGCCTTCACGTACTTCCGGTTCGACCTCGCTGCGGCGGCGAGCGGGATCATCCTCGTCCTCACCACGATCGTCAGCATGGTCTACGTTCGCAGCGAGCTGAAGGAGGCGTAGGTGACCCGGAGCGTAGAGAACTACGCCCGACGGCCGGCAGGCGGTAAGCGCAGACGCGTTCGGTGGAAGCAGTGGATCACCGTGCTGCTCATGGCCGCCGGCACCGCACTCGCCCTCGTGTTCATCGTCCTCCCGGTCTACTGGATGGTGAAGAGCTCGTTCCAGACCAGCGCAGAGATCTTCGCGGTCCCACCCATCTGGGTGCCCGAGTCGCTCACGCTCGATGCGTACGAACGCGCCAACTACCTGATTCCGGTATGGCGATACCTGTACAACTCCTCCGTCGTTTCGGTGGTGACCGCCGTCGTGGCAACGGTGTTCGCCTGCATGGCTGCGTACGTGCTGGCGCGCTACCGGTTCCCAGGCGCCATGGTCGTCCTCGTCCTCATCTTGCTGACCCAGCTCATCCCAGGCATCACGCGCGTCTTTCCGATCTACTTCCTGATCCAAGATCTTGGCTTGCTCAACACCTACGTCGGCGCGATCATCGCGTACGTCAGTTTCTCGATCCCCTACGCCGTGCTCCTCCTGCGAGGCTACTTCAAGACGAGCAGCCCACCGGAGCTCGAAGAGGCGGCGCTGATCGACGGATGTTCCTTCTTCTCCGCCTTCTGGCGGATCATCCTGCCGATCTCCCTGCCGGGCATCGCGGCCGTGGCGACCTTCACCTTCATGAACGCTTGGAACGACTTCCTATGGGCCAGTCTGCTGCTCGGCCAGGGCGACATGAAGACCATCCAGGTAGGGATCGGTGGCTTCGCAGGGGAAGGGGGTGCGCTGCGGTACGTCAACGCCTTCATGGCCGCCTGCGTCATCGCCACCGTTCCCGCGCTCGTCGTGTTCGTGTTCCTTCAGCGCTGGCTCGTGGGAGGTCTCACTGCAGGTTCCGTGAAGACCTAGCCCGCCGAGTTCCGCCCAAGTGGTTGTGGGGATGTACGTCGTTCGCCAACCGCAACCGGCGCGTACGCGCCCCCCGACGCTCGCATCAGCATGAACCCGGAGGAAACCCATGCCCTACAAGAATTCCGTCCTGCTCGGCACGCTTGGCGGGTACCACGATCGCTTTCACCAGCATCAACCCGCCAAGTCGCTCGAAGACCGACTCAAGACCGCCGAAGGCATTCCTGGTGCGGACGGCGTCGAGCCCGTCTACCCGCAAGACCTCGGTCACGACGGCGAACGCATCGCCCTCGTCAAGAACTGTGACCTTCCGGTATCCGCCATCAACGTCAACATCAAGGGCGAGTCCGAGTTCCGCTACGGCGCCCTCACCCATCCCGACGCGGCCGTACGTCGCAAGGCCGTCGACTACCTCAAGACAGCCATGGACATGGCGCCCGACCTCGGCACCGACATGGTCAGCGTATGCCCCCTGATCGACGGCTGGGATCATGCCTTCGAAGTCGACTACGTGAACCAGTGGACGTGGCTCACGGAGGGGCTCAAGGAAGCCGCTGGGCACCGGAACGACGTGCGCGTCAGCATCGAGTACAAGCCCTTCGAGGTGCGCAACCACATCGTGCTCCCCAGCATGGCGCGCACGCTGCTCCTGTGCGAACAGATCGGGCTGCCCAACCTCGGCGCCACCATGGACGTGGGCCACGCCATCAGCGGTGGCGAAACCCCCGCCGCCGAGCTATGCCTCGCGCATCAGTCCGGACGGCTATTCTACGTCCACTTCAACGACAACGACCGCCGCTGGGATTGGGACACGCTCCCGGGCAGCGTGAACCTGTGGGAGACGCTCGAGACGCTCTACTGGGTGCGGCGCTTGGGCTGGGATGGTTGGTTCGCTTACGACGTCTTCACCCGCAAGGGGGACGCTGCTCAAGGGGTGCAAGCTACGTTCGAGATCATGGAGAGCCTCGACGGCCTGATCGACAAGATCGGGATGGACGCGTTGGCCGGCATGATCGAGGGACGCGATCCTGCGCCCACGTACGCCGCGCTCATCCGGAAACTCCTCTAAGTGGGACCGAGCATGAAGATCGGACTCGGCAGCTACGCCTATCGTTGGTCGATCGGCATCCACGACCACCGACCACCCGAGCCCCTCACGCCGCTCGACCTCCTGCACAAGGCCTCGGAGCTCGGTGTCGGGGTCGTCCAATACGCCGACAACATGCCTCTGCATCGAGTGAGCGCCGCGGACCTCCAGGAACTCGCCCTGGAGTCCAAACGCATCGACATCGACATCGAACTCGGAGCCCAGGGCCTGAACGGCGATCTGCTCGCCACGTACGTGGATCTCGCGGAGACGCTCGGATCGAGATTGATTCGGCTGTCCCTCGACGCCGAAGACGCCACCAAGCCTCTGGACCGAATCGAGCGTGAGCTCAGCTCGGTGCTCGCGCGATGCCAAGCCCAAGGGGTCAGCCTGGCGATCGAGAACCACTTCCACTTCCCCTCGCCGAAGCTGGTCGCGATCCTGCAGCAGATCGACCACCCGTCGCTCGGGATCTGCTTGGACGTCGCGAACTCCATCGCGGTGCAGGAGTGGCCGCAGGAGACCATCGAACTGCTGGCGCCGTTCGCGCAGAACCTGCATCTCAAGGACTATCGAATCCAACTCGATCCCTACGGTGTGGGCTTCAGAGTCACGGGCACGCCGTTGGGGCAGGGGCAACTCGACATCGGAATGGTGTTCGACGCCCTCGAAGCGTCGGGTCGCGACGTGAACGTCATCCTCGAGCACTGGATGCCGCAGGGTGCAACCGGGGTCGAGACGCGCCGCATGGAGGACGATTGGATCGCCCAGAGCGTGCATGCAGCACGAGACTTCCTCGGTCGACGAGGGAGCGCTTAGGAGCAGCCCGCGCATCACCACTCCCCCGTTCTCCAACCGAATCGAGGAGCGCACATGCCGAAGACATCCATCGACATCCACGGGACGAAGTTCCTCATCAACGGCAAGACCACCTACTCCGACGTCGAGGGGACCGAGCCGAACGCGCACGGCCTGCTCATGAACGCACGGTTCATCCAAGGGATCTTCGACGACAAAGCCCAGCCCGATCGCTTCGCGATCTTCGGGCATGCGACCTGGGACCCCGAAGCGAACACCGACCGCCTGATCGCTGCGCTGCCGCAGTGGTACCGCTACGGCTTGCGTGCCTTCACCGTTGGTCTGCAAGGTGGTGGGCCCGTCCTCACCCTCGACGACTGGAGCACGATCGACAACAACCCCTTCGGCCCCGACGGAACCGCGTTCGACGACGCGTACGCCGGGCGACTCGATCGGCTGCTCAAGGCCGCCGACGCGATCGGCATGGTCGTGATCGTCAGCTACCTCTACGCCTCACAAGGCCCACGCCTGAGGGATGGCCGGGCCGTGCGCAACGCCGTCACGACCGCATCGCGCTTCTTGCGTGATGGAGGGTACACGAACGTCATCATCGAGGTGGCCAACGAGCACGATCTGCCCGGCTTCCGCATCCACCCGATCGTGCACACCTACGAAGGGATCGCCTCGCTGATCGATCTCGCCCGTGCGGAAACGGGGGGCCTCCCCGTCGGCTCGAGCGGCATAGGAACCGTCGGCAACGCCGGAAGCGATGGAATGAAGGGGGCGCGTGAAGTCGCGGAGGCGAGCGACGTGATCCTGCTGCACGGCAACGGGCTTACCCGGCAGACGTACTACGACCGGATCAAGGTGACTCAGAGCTGGAACCTCGACAAGCCGATCGTCTGCAACGAAGACTCGCCATGCTTCACGCGTCTCGAGGTCGCCTATCACACGCGCACCTCCTGGGGGTACTACAACAACCACACCAAACAGGACGTGCCGCCCGACTGGACCGTCACGCGTGGCGAAGATACCTACTTCGCGCACCGGATGGCGCAGGGGATCGGCATTCCCGTCGATCCCCTTCGTTTGGACGAGCACTACTACTTTCAAGGCTTCGAGCCACACATGATCCAAGACGGCAAGCGATGGATTCGTGTTGCAGCGCTCTACCCAGAAAACGTGGACTACGTGGAGTACTACCGCAATGGGAAACTCATGGACGTTGCCTACGACGAACCGTTCTACCCGGGCTACGAGACGACATGGATTCAGAAACCCATCCACATGAAGCCGGGTGACAAGCAGTTCGTGGCTCGGATCGTGCAGGCCGATGGAGGTGTGATCGAAAAGGTGGTTGAAGTTTGATTGATCGATTCAGGACTGCGTAGGGCTTCGGTGATGCGTGGGAGCCGCGGCCGACCGAGGGGTATGGCTTCTTCACGATCGAGCGGTTCGCGAGCGAGATTCGGGATCGGCTCGGGGTGGAGGACGCCCTGCCGGGAATCGTGTTCACCCAAGTCGCGACTTGGCGCCAAGCACCAACTGGGTGAGAACCGTGTCCTTCCACGCCGGGACCACGCACGCACCATCCGCAAAGCTCGCGTGTGAGAGGGGCACGCCAACACTGGCATCCAGCCACCCCTCCAGCGGCGACGATCTGTTTGAAACGGGATCACCGTTTGATTTGACGCGCGACACGCGGGACAACCGCACGCTCGCTTGACAGGGCGGCCGTCGCGGCCATACATTCGTGACACCTGAATCAGTCGTCAGGTTCGGTGTCCGATATCCATCGGCTGCCGTTCCCCGCACGGGAAGGACGCCACGTGCCCACGCTCCCCCGCCCCGCCACCGCGCGTGGCGAAGCGACCCGCCAAAGGCTGCTGGACGCTGCCGAGACCGAGTTCGGCGTCCACGGCTTCCACGCCGCGTCGATCGCCGGCATCACCCAGCGCGCGGGCGTGGCCCAGGGCACCTTCTACCTGTACTTCCCCTCCAAAGAGGACGTCATCCGCGAGCTCGTACGTCACATGGGCCACGAGCTGCGCCTGGCGCTGGCCACGGCGACGACCGGCGCGGCCGACCGCCTCGCCGTGGAACGCCTCGGCTTCGAAGCGTTCGCGCGCTTCAGCCTCGTCCACCGCAACCTCTACCGCGTCGTGATGGAGTCGCAGTTCGTGGACGAGGCGATCTACCGCGGCTACTACGAGGCGCTGGCGGAAGGGTACGCGGCAGGGCTCCGGGCCGCCGTCGAGCGTGGCGAGGTTCGCGCCGTCGACCCAGAGGCCGCCGCCTGGGCGTTGATGGGCGTCGCCCACTTCGTCGGTCTGCGGTACGCCATCTGGCAAGAGCGCGAACCACCGCCCGAAGCGCTCGACGCTGTCTTCGACCTCGTCCGACACGGGTTGGCGCCGCGATCATGAGCGGGGCCGGCGTCACCGGGATCGCCACCTACGTGCCCGAGGGCCGCATGACGCCCGAGGAGCTCTCCCGCATCACCGGCATCCCCGCCGCGGTGGTGCGCGACAAGCTCGGCCTGAACGGCCGCGTGCTGGCCGCGTACGCCGATCAGCCGACCGCGATGGCCGTGACCGCGGCGCGCGAAGCCCTCGCCCGCGCGGGGCGCACGCCCGCCGACGTCGACGTGGTGATCTGCATCACCGAGGAGCACAAGGAATACCCGGTCTGGACGGCCGGCATCAAGCTCGCGCACGACCTGGGCGCGCACCGCGCCTACGCCTTCGACGTCGGCCAAAAGTGCGGCACCTCGGTGTTGGCGCTCAAGCTCGCGCGCGACCAGCTGGTGGCCGATCCCGAGGTCGACGTGGTGCTGATCGCCGGCGGCTACCGCAACGGCGACCTGATCGACCTGCACGACCCCAACGTGCGCTTCATGTACAACCTCGGCGCCGGCGGCGGCGCGATGGTCGTCGAGCGCGACCGCGGGCACGCGATCGGACCGGCCCACATCGTGACCGACGGACGCTTCTCGCTCGACGTGCTGGTGCCCGTCGGCGGCACCATGACGCCCATCACGCCCGAGAACGTCGACGACTACCGCCTGCAGGTGCCCGACCCGCACGGCATGAAGGTGCGCCTGGAGGAGCTCTCGCTGGCCAACTTCGTCACCGTCGTGCGCGAGGCCGTGCGCAAGGCGGGCGCGACGATGGACGACGTCGCCTACCTGGCCATGCTGCACGTCAAGCCGAGCGCCCACCAGCACCTGCTGCGCACGCTCGGGATCGACCCCGAGCGCTCCGTCTACCTGTCCGACTACGGCCACCTGGGGCAGGTCGACCAGGTGCTCTCGCTCGAGCTCGCAGCGCAACGCGGGCTGCTGAAGCCCGGCGACCTGGTGGTGCTGGTCGCCGCCGGCGTCGGCTACGTGTGGAACGCGATCACGCTGCGTTGGGCGGGCACCGGGAGCGCCGGCGAGGACCCAGGCGACGGAGGCGCGCCGTGACCTTCGACGTCGCCGGCTTCCGCGCTGCGGTCACGCCCGACCGCCCCGCCGTGCACTGGGACGGCGGCTGGACCCCCTACGGCGGCATGAACCGCCGCGCCGAGCGCCTCGCGGGGCGCCTGCACGCGCTCGGGGTGGAACGCTTCGACCGCATCTCGATCCTCGCGCACAACCACCTGGCGCACCTCGACCTGTGGCTCGCTGCCGCGAAGGCCGCCGTCGTCTACGCACCGCTCAACCCGAGGCTGAGCCCGGTGGAGCTGCGGGCGGTGGCCGACCTGTTGCGGCCGCGGCTGCTGCTCCACGACGCCGCGCACGCCGCGGTGGCCCGCGGCCTCGGCGTGCCCACCGTGGCGCTCGCGGACTACGACGCCTGGCTCGGCGATCCCGACCCCGCGCCCCAGCCGAACGTCGGCCCCGAGGACCCGCAGATGATCCTGCTCACCGGTGGGACCACCGGCCTGCCCAAGGGCGCGGTCCTCCCGTACCGTCAGCAAGCGGCGAACGCTGCCAGCACCGTCCTCTCGTGGGGGCTGCGCGACGACGACGTGGCGGTGCAGGCGACCCCTTGCTTCCACGCCGCGATGAACGCCTTGACGACGCCGCTCTACACCCTGGGCGCGCGCGTGGCGCTGACGCCACGCTTCGAGCCGGGGGCGTACCTTCGGTTGGTCGATGACCTAGGCGCGACGTTGCTCTTCATGGTGCCGACGATGTTCCAGATGATCGTGGACCACGAGGACTTCGCCCGCGCGGACCTCGGGCGCGTGCGCTGGGCGATCTCGGGCGGCGCGCCGTGTCCGTTGCCGCTGCGCGACGCCTTCGCCGAGCGCGGCGTCCGCTTCAAGCAGGGCTACGGCCTGACCGAGGCGGGCGTGAACTGCTTCGCGATCGATCTCGACACCGCGGGCCGCAAGCCCTGGTCGGTCGGCCGGCCGATCCTGCACACCGAGGCCGTCGTCCGACGCCCCGACGGCGCACCATGCGATCGCGGCGAGGTCGGCGAACTGACGCTGGCAGGCGCGCACCTGTTCACCGGCTACTTCGAGCACCCCGAGGCGACCGCGGAGGTGCTGAAGGACGGGTGGCTGTGGACCGGCGACCTCGCCCGCCTCGACGAGGAGGGCGACCTGGCGCTGGTCGGGCGCCGCAAGGACCTGTTCATCAGCGGCGGCGAGAACGTCTTCCCCGCCGAGATCGCCGCGGCGCTCGACGACCACCCGGGCGTCGCCACCTGCGCCGTCACCGGCGTGCCGGACCCGCGCTGGGGCGAGGTCGGCTTGGCGGCGGTGGTGCTGCGCGAGGGCACCCGCCTGGGCGCCGACGACGTGCGCGCCTTCCTCAAGGAACGCCTCGCGAGCTACAAGGTGCCCAAGCACGTCCGCTTCGTGGACGCGCTGCCGGTCTCCGGCGCCGGCAAGGTGCTCACGCGGCAGCTTCGCGACGACTTCGAAGCCGAGCAATCCGCCGAGCGGAGTCCCGCGTGACCGCCTGGGAAGGCCTGCTGCCCGGCGCGTCCGGCGTTCGGCTGCGCGCCCGCGTCGACGAGGGCGCCGCCGGCGAAGCCGGCGGTGACGGCGCGCCCACCGTGCTGCTGGTCAACGGCCTGATGATGGCGATCGAGGCCTGGCAGGGGCTCACCACCGACCTCCTCGCCGACCACCGCGTGGTGCGCTACGACCAGCGCGGCCAGGGCGGCAGCGACGACCCCGAGGGCCCCCACCGCATCGAGACCCACGCCGAGGATCTCGTTGCGCTCGTCGCCGGACTCACGCGCGACCACGGGCTCGAGGACTTCCATCTGGTCGGTCTGTCCAGCGGCGTGCCCGCCGCGGTCCTGGCGGCCGCCGCGATCGAGGCCGGCGCCCCGAGCGTCCCGGGCCGCGTGCGCTCGCTGACCTCCTGCGACGGCTTCGTCGTCGCCGACGCCCACCTGCGGCTGGTGGTGCGCGCCTGGCTCGCCGCCCACGAGGTCGGGGGACCGGTCCACCGCTTCGACGTCGCGACCCCCTGGGTCTGGGGCCAAGCCTTCCTGCGCGACGGGGAGGACGCCCTGGCGAGCTGGCGCGAAGCTGCGGCCGCCACCGACCCACGCCGCGCCCACGCGCTCATCGCGGGGATGGCGGCCTTCGAGGCCGACGCGGGCCCGGCGCTCGCGACGCTCCGCTGCCCGGTGCTGGCGCTCCACGGTGAGGACGACGTCATGACCCCCGCCCGCCACGGCCGCGCCCTGCTGCGCCACGCCGCCGACGGGCGCCTTGTGACCGTGCCCGACGCGGGCCACGCCGCGCCGATCGAACGACCCGCGGCGGTGGCCGCCGCGCTGCGGGCGTTCTGGAGCGACACCGCCGCCCCGTCCCCCGCAGCGAACCGCCCTCGAGAGGAGACCCGATGATCCCCGTCGACATCCCGATCCAGCACGTGCAGGTGGAGGACCGCCGCATCGCCTATCACGACGTCGGCGAGGGCCGCGCCGTCGTGCTGGTCCACGGCAACTTCGCCAGCAAGCGCTGGTTCTCCGAGCTGCTGGCCGCGCCGCCTGCCGGCGCGCGCCTGCTGGCGCTCGACCTCCCGAACTTCGGCGACAGCGAACCGCTCGGCGCGCCCATCACGATCGCCGCGTACGCGACCGCCGTCCGCGGCTTCGCGGCCGCCCTCGGCCTCGACCGGCCGGTGCTCGTGGGCCACAGCTTGGGGGGCGCGGTCGTGCTCGAGGCCGCAGCCGCCCACCCCGGGGCCTGGTCCGCGCTGGTGCTCGTCGACGGCAGCGCCCCCGACGGGCTCACCACCCCCGAGGAGCACTACCCGCTGCTCGACCTGTTCCTGGGCAACGGACCGATGCTGGCGCAGGCGCTGACGCCGCTGCTCGCGAGCCGCCAGCCGCCGGACTTCGACGACCTGGTCGCCGACGCTTTGCGCATGCACCCGGACGCATTCCGCGGCAACGCCCGGGCGCTCGACGGCCTCGACCTGGCGCCGCGCCTCGGCGCGTTCGCCGGCCAGGTGGTGGTGCTGCGCGGCGGCCTCGACCCGCTGATCACCGCCGAGATGGCCGAGCGCACGGCCGCCGCCTTCACCGGCGCCGCCCACGTCGAGCTCGAGACCTGGGACGACGTCGGCCACAGCCCCGCGACCGAGGCGCCCGAACGCTTCGCGGCGCGCCTCGGTGCGTTGCTCGAAGCGCTGAACGCCTTGCACCCAGAGGAGCCGGCGCCATGACCTGAGCCGCCGCCCGCCGGCCACGTACCAACTCCTGGCCGGCCCGTTCCGCCCCCCGACCACCCGCCCCCCACCACGGGCCGCACCTCGGCCCGCCCCTCGTAGGAGGAACCGCATGCACCGCACCTTCCGCAAGCTCGTCGCTCTGGCAGCGCTGCTCGCTCTTAGCATCGCCGCCGCCCAAGGCGTCACCATCGGCGTCTTGACGCCGCTCACCGGTGGCGCCGCTGGCACCGGTCAGGCCCAGCGCGCCGGCTTCGAGCTCGCGCTCGAAGAGATCAACGCCACGGGCGGGGTGCTCGGCGAGCCGCTGAGCATCATCATCGAGGACACGCAGGCCAACCCCGCCGTCGGCCTCGCCGCCTTCGAGAAGCTGATGACCGAAGACGGCGTCGAGTTCATCGCCGGCGGCTTCAGCTCGGGCGTGACCCTGGCGCTCATCGAGTCGTTCCGCACCTTCCAGCCGATCGTCATGTGGATCGGCGGGGCCGTGTCGGGCATCGGCATCGACGGCTTCGACGGGATCGAGGAGCAGATCGGCGAGGAAGATTGGTTCTTCCACGTCCACCCGTGGGACTACCACAACGTCGCTGCGGCTACGGCCTTCGTCGCCGACACCGGGTCGCGGACCGTCGCGCTGCTCCACGAGGACTCCGCATTCGGCGGGCCCGGCTCCGCGGGCGCCCAGGCGCTGCTCGAAGAAGCAGGCTTGACCGTGCCGCTGCGCGAGGCCTTCACCTCGACGCTGCTCGGCGGCACCGGCGACTTCCGCGCCGCGATCGCCAAGGCCGCCGCGACCGACGCCGACATGCTGTACTGGATCGGCTACGACTCCGACGTGGTCCCGCTCACGAGCCAGATCCGCGAGCTCAACTACCGTCCGCAGCAGATCTTCGGTGCCCCTCCCGGCTGGCCGACCGAGTTCGCCGCCGCGCCCGAAGCGCAGTGCGTCACCGGCCTGATCGGCTTCCTCCCCAACCTCACGACGCCTGACGCGATCGCTTTCACCAACGCGTACGAGGCCAAGCACGGCGCACAGCCCGACAACTACATGGCCGCGCTGGCCTACGCCAACCTGTGGGCCTACGCCGATGCGATCAACGCGGCCGGCACCACCGACCAGGATGCCGTCATCGCCGAGCTCGAAGCCGGCACCTTCCGCAGCCCGATCGGCGATTGGTCGTTCGAACCCTCCGTGATCGCCAAGCACCAGGGCTTCACGACCGACCTCTGGCTCGTCTTCCAGTACCAGAACGGCGTGCGCGAGATCGTCTGGCCGATCGAGAAGGCCACCGCCCCGCTCGTCAGCTGCCGCTGAGCGACGC
>JAGXHO010000066.1 GCA_024636105.1 Trueperaceae bacterium
GGCCAGAACCTGCTGGCGCGGGCGGCGCGGTCGGAGACGCCGGGCATTGGCTGACGCAGAGCCGCAACGGCACGGCGCCCGCAACGGACCGGTGCTAGCCTTACCGGACATCGGTCGCCCGCACGCATCTGCGGCCCGCACCGATCTGGGGGCATGCCCATGTCGAGACCAGCCTTCGAGATCGCCGTTGGCAACATCGCGCGCGATGACGAGAACCCGAAGAGCGCACGACCTCGTGACGCCGCCGACGCGCCTCCCGACCTCCGTACCGCCCTTCGGAAAGCCACGGCGGAGCTGCACCACCGCCTGGACCGCGCACCCGACCAGCGTGCGCTGCTCGCGAGCGACCTCACGCTGGCGCGGTACGCGATCGCCATGTCGCACCACCACCGCGCCCTGACGATCTGCGAGGCGTCGCTCGCGGCGCTGGCGTCGTCGTGCCCGACCGGCGTGCCGCCCTACCGCCCTAGGCTCCCAGCGCTCACGGCGGACCTCGCGGCGCTCAAAGCGCCGCAGCACCGGGTCACCCGGCGAGACGCGGGCGACGTCCCGATGGACGACCCCGCGCCGACCATGAACGCTGCGGTGGCGCGCGGGCGCTACCTGGGGACGCGCTACGTGCTCGAGGGATCGACCCAAGGGGCGGCCATGATCGCCAAGCGGCTCGAGCAGCACCTCCCCGACCTCGGTGAGCGCGCCTTCGACTACTGGCGCGTTCAGGCCGAGGAGGCGCCCGCTTGGAAGACGTTGGCGGCCACCTTGGCGACGCTCCCGGCGTACGGGCCGGTGGCCTCCGCTGCGATCGCGGGGGCCCGCGATACGTTCGGCGCGTTTCTGAACGCCTTCGACCTCGAAGCGCCCGAGCCGCGGCGCCCCCACGAACCCGGCGTCGCCGACGAACGGCGCCAACCGTGAAGATCAACCGGCCATTCGCGGAATGCGAACTCGCAGAACTGCACCTGGCGGACTCGATCCAGCCGTTCGGCGCCTTGCTGGTGCTCGACGACCAGGACGTCGTGGTGGCCGTATCGGCGAACGTCGACGCGTACCTCGGCACAAACGCCCAGGAGCTGCTCGGCACCCCGGCGCGCGAATCGCTCCCTGCAGCCCTCGACCTCCCCGCGCTCCGCGCCCAAGCGCCGGTCAGCACGGGCGACGAGATCGTCCGTCTGCACATCCGCACGCTGAGCGTAGCCGGTCGCACCCTGTCGCTCGCGGCGCACGTGCGGGCGGGCCACCTAGTGCTGGATCTCCAGGACCCCGGTGCGGGCGGCGTCACCCTGGACAGCGCAGCCAACGTCGTGCAGCGGCTCACCGATCGGCTCGAGGAGGCCGAAGAGCCCTCCGATGTCGCGCGCGTGCTGATGAACGCCATCGCCGACCTCACCGGCTTCGATCGCACCATGGTCTACCGCTTCCTCCCCGAATGGCACGGCGAGGTGCTCGACGAACGCCTCGCCGAGGGCGTGGAGGGGTACCGCGGACTGCGCTTCCCTGCGGGCGACATCCCCGAGAACGCCCGTCGCCTCTACCGCCTCAAGCGGCAACGCATCATCGCCGACGCGACCGGAACGCCGGTGCCGGTCGTGGGCGTGCGACCCAACATGACGCTCGACCTCACCGGTTCCGAGCTGCGTGCCGTGCACCCCGTGCACCTCGAGTACCTCGCGAACATGGGCGTCGCGGCGTCGTTCAGCGTGTCGATCGTGACGCGCGGTGCGCTGTGGGGTTTGATCGCGTGCCACCACCCTTCGCCCCGCATGCTCGGCTTCGTGACCCGCCAAGCCTGTGAGATGGCCGCGACCATCGCGTCGCTGCACATCGCGAACCTCGAGCGCGCCGCCCACCTGCGCGAGCTCGACCGGCATCGCGAAGCCTTGGAGCGCATCTGGTCGGAAGAGGAACGCACGGGGCGCATCGACATGCGCAACTTGCTGCCGCGCCTGCGTTCGGTCTTCAAGGCCGACGTCGCGGTCGTCTGGTGGCATGGGGTCCAACACACCGACGGCGTCGTCCCCGCGCCCGCCACGCTCGAGCGCCTCCTCGGCGTCTGCGCGCGAGGGCCCGCGAACGACGTGCTCGCCTGGTCGCGGGTTCCCGACGAGCTGATGGACGATCCGGAAGCGGTGCGGGCCGCGAGCGGGCTCCTCCACCTGCCGTTGGGGCGCGACGCCTCCATGACGCTCCTGCGGCGCGAGCAGGTCGAGAGCGTCGAGTGGGCCGGGCGTCCGCCGGACGAGTCGACCCACGAGCACCGGCTCGGGCCCCGCACGTCGTTCGCCGTGTGGCGCGAGGCGACGCGCGGGCAGGCGACCCCGTGGAGCGCGGCGCTCGTCGAGGCGGCCGAGTCGGTGCGCGACCACCTCGTCGAGGATCTCGCCCGCACCGTGCTCGAACGGCGCGCAAGCACGGACGCGCTCACCGGCCTCGCGAACCGCGCTACGTTCCTGAAGGTCGTGCGCGAGCGCCTCGCCGACGCGTCGAGCAGCGACGTCGTGCTGCTCCTCGTCGACCTCGACGGCTTCAAGAAGATCAACGACACGTACGGTCACGTCACGGGCGACCGCCTCCTCGAGCTGGTGGGTGAGCGCCTCCTGCACGCGACGCGCGAAGCCGACGTGACCGCCCGGTTGGGCGGCGACGAGTTCGCGGTCGTGCTGCATCGCGTGACCAGCGAGGGCGCGCTCGCCGCGACCGCCGGGCGCGTCGTCGACAAGCTCGCCGCCCCGTACCACGTCGACGGACGGACGCTCACCGTGAGCGCCAGCGTCGGCGCCGCGCTCGCCCTCGCCGACGCCGCCGCGGACACGCTCATCGAACGCGCCGACGTCGCGCTCTACGCCGCGAAGAACGCCGGTCGCAACCGGTACGTGGTGGCGGCCGGGGCCGCCGAGAGTTCTTGACGTCCCGGTGGGGACTGAGCCAACGACCAACTCGCCGAACGGCGTACGGCGTGCGGGTGGACGGGGCCGGGGTGCCGAAGTACGAGCGGTAGGACGCTGCCGAACTTCTCTACTCCCGCACCACCCCGAAACGGAACCGAGCGTCCTCCAGCTCCGTCTCGTACCCGGCCGACTCGTCGACCACGCACAACAGCGGACCCGGCTCGTCCTGCGCGCACGCCGCGACCCCCGTTCCGACGAAGATCGAGTGGTCGCCGGTGGTGAAGCGGTCCACCACCCGGCACTCGAGGTTCACCTCGCACTCCGCGATCACCGGCGCCGCCACGCGCTGACCGGGCAACGCCGTCACGCCGGCGTACGCGAACTTGTCGACGTCCCGACCGCTGTGGCTGCCGCAGTACTGCGTCGCCTGCGCCAGGTCGCGGCCCGGGTACGCCAGCACGAAGGCTCCCGCACCGTCGATCAGCCAGTGCGTGAAGCGCGACGGCGCCACGCTGACCGCCATCATCGGGGGCGTGGACGAGGTCCGCATCGTCCACCCCACCGGGCAGATGCTCCGTTGCCCCTCGTGCTCGGCCACCGCCCACGCGAGCACCTCCGGCCGCAGCAGCCGCCAGACCGCCGCAACGTCGAGTTCTATCATGGCCCGCTCCTCCGTTCGCTGCATCTACGGTAGACCGACCGGCCCGGGGCGGGCGCCACGTGCGCCGCACCGCAAACCTGGCGATCAGCCGCCGCCTTGCGCGACGCGGCCATCGTGCGGTCGAATGGGCGCAGGAGCCCCCAAGATGCCCCGCAGCACCGTCCTCGCGCTCCTCGCGTTCCTCGCCTTCATCAGCCTCGGTCTACCCGACGGCCTACTCGGCGTGTCCTGGCCCTCGATGAGTCGCACGTTCGGCGTACCCCTCGACGCGCTCGGCACGCTCGTCGCCTTCCAGACGCTCGGGTACCTCACCTCGAGCTCGCTCACCGGCCGGATCCTCCGGGTGCTCCCGATCGGCAGCGTCCTCGCCCTGTCGACGCTGGCGGCGGCGCTCGCGCTGCTCGGCTTCGCGGTCAGTGCCTACTGGCCGCTGCTCCTCGGCTTCGGCTTCGTGGCCGGTCTGGCAGGCGGCGCCGTCGACGCGGGGCTCAACGCGTACGGCGCGCGCCACTTCAGCGCCCGCGTCCTCAACTGGTTGCACGCCTTCTTCGGCGTGGGAACCACGCTGGGGCCGCTGATCGTCACCGTGGTCCTGACGTCGGGCCACGCCTGGGGCTGGAGCTACGTGATCGTCGGCAGCGCGCAGCTGCTGCTTGCGACGACGTTCTTCATGACCCGCGGCCGCTGGGCCGACGTCGCGACCGGCGCGGCTGCGCCCCCGCGCGAGACCGCGCGCAACCGCGACACGCTGCGGCGGCCGATCGTCTGGCTCGGGATGGCGACCTTCTTCGTCTACGCGGGTTCGGAGTTCGTGGTGGCGCAGTGGAGCTTCACGCTCCTGACGCTCCACCGCGGCGAGAGCATCGCCACCGGCGGCCTGCTCGTGAGCCTCTACTGGGGGAGCCTGATGGTCGGACGCGTCCTCTTCGGCATCGTCGCCGACCGGGTGCCGCTCGTCCGGACGATCGCCTATTGCATCGCCGCCAGCGTCGTCGGGGCGCTCCTCTTCTGGCTCGAGCCGACGCGGTCGCTCTCGTACCTCGGGCTCATGCTGATCGGTGCGTCGTTCGCGCCCGTCTTCGCCTCGCTGATCATCCTGACGCCGCGCTGGGTCGGCCAGGCGCACGCCGACAACGCCATCGGCTTCCAGATCGCCGCCGCCGGGCTGGGCGGGGCGACGCTCACGGCCACGGTCGGGTTCGTGGCCAACGCGGTGGGCTTAGGGACGATCGGGGTGTCGATCGTCGCGATCACGGGTGTACTGCTGGTGCTCTATGGGGTGCTCGTGTGGCGAGGGCGAAGGGTCGAGGTGGGGCGGTGAGGGGGCTCGGAAGCAACCACGTCCGCGGACGATCGGGCTACAGACCTTCTCGGATCGGCGCGGTGCTTCTCCGCAACCACGCGTCGAGTCGGTCGAACCGGAACGACGCCCCCTCGTGCAGACCGATGATGAACGCGTACGTGTCCGCAGCGTCTGCCGTGATGCGCACGCCGTTGATCGCGAGGAACGTGTAGGTGGCGGCGAACGCGGTCCCCTTGTTGCCATCGACGTTGCCATCGACGTTGCCATCGACGAACGGGTGGTTCTGCGCCAGGCTCTCCCAGAGCGCCGAAGCCTCGGCGATCAAGTCTGCGTAGTAACCCGTCTGGGGCCGGAACAGCGCCGCCTCGAGAAGCCCGAAGTCGCGGACGCCATCCGTGCCGCCGTAGCGCGCGAGCTGGTCCTCGTGGATGGCGAGGACGTCCGCGAGCGTGAGGTAGTCGATCACTCAGCGAGCTTCTTGTAGAGCGACGCGTAGCGCTCGTGGCTCGTTCCATACGCAGCCAAGACATGCGCGCGGGGGCGGCCAACCTTGCGCTTCTCGATCAAGTCGGTGAGCGCCTCGTCCACGAGCGCCTGGATCTGACGGCCCTCGTCGCGCGCCAACGTACGAAGCTCCGCCAGCAACTCCGAATCGACCTGGGTCGCGAACTTCTCCCGAACCTGACCGGCCATGGCGACCTCCTACGACTCGATACTGTCATGACGATTCTTGATTCGTCAAGAAGCGTGTTGAGCACGCTGGAGCCTGGTTCGCGCACTGTTCTGGGGAGACTCGGCATCGATCGCGACGCGATCAGTAATCGTTGACGTCCCGCCGCCCCCCGACGCCACGCCCCGCCCCGACACGCACCACCACGTACCCGACCACCACCAGCACCCCGTAGGCGATCGCGGCCGCCTGCCAGGTCGGCACGAGCACGAGCGATTCGAACCAGCCCTGTCGGTCGACGAAGGTCGCCACGGCCAGCAACCCCGCGGCTACGCCGAAGGGCAGCAGCACGAGCCCCAGGAACACGTCGACCAACACGATCGCCAGCCCCGCCGCCAGCCAGGCGAGCGGCTGCGCCCACAGGTCCACGCGTCAACTCCCCTTGCGCTCGACGCCGTCGAGCAGCGTCTGCAACGAGCCGAGCACGGCGGTGACGTTCGTCGGCACGACGATGGTCTTGCTGTTGGGCGACGCCGCCAACTCGCCGAGGGCGGTGACCTGGCGCTTCATGATCTCGAAGTCCACCGCCGCGCGGCCGTCTTCGGCGATCGCGCGCGCGAGTTGGCGGGTCTGCTCGGCGTCGGCGCGTGCGGCGACCTCGACGGCGTACGCCTGGGCGTCGGCCGTGATGCGCACGGCGTCGGCCTGCTTCTCGGCGGCGTAGAGCTGCGCGTCGGCCTCGAGCTCGATCGCGCGCTTCGCCCCCTCGGCGCGCATGATCTCGGCGCGCCGCTGGCGCTCGGCGTTCAGCTGCTGGCGCTGGGCGTCCTTGGTCTGCTCGTCGACCCGCACGTCGGTGATCTCGGTGCGGGTGATCTCGATGCCCCACACCTCGGCGGCCTTCGACAGGTTGGCAGCGATCTCCTGGTTCATCGACTCGCGCGAGGACTGCAGGTCGTCGAGGTCGAGCTTCCCCGCCGCCGAGCGGACGATCGAGGTCGCTGCGGTGTCGATCGCGCGGTTGACGTCCTGGATGCGGTAGACGGACGACGCCGCGTCGACGATCCGGTAGAAGACCGTCGCCTCGAGCTCCACCTCGACGTTGTCGCGCGTGATCACCGAGATCTTGAACGCGGGCAGCTGCCGCTCGAGGATCGAGACTCGGTGCTGCACCCGGTCGAGCAGCGGGACGATGAAGTTGAGGCCGGCGGTGAGCGTCTTGGTGTACTTGCCGAAGCGCTCGACCACGTAGACCATCGACTGCGGCACCACGCGGATGCCCTGCCCGACGATGACGATGCCGATGACGGCGATGAGGAGGGCGACGAGGGTCGAGAGGTCGTCGAACACGGGGTGCCTCCGGGGCGTGCGGGTTCTGGGGATCGTACGACGCGGGGCGGGCGGTGCGTCCTGACCGAATGATCCCGCACCCCATGATCTCGCCGCTCCGCTTGCCCCCGCATGAGGTCAGCCAGGAGTGACCAGGTCGGCGTCCGGCACACCGGGATGCGGATGACCGAGCACGCGTGCGAGTGCGAGCGCTTGACCCTTGTGGTGGAACTCGTGGGTGATGGGGTGCAACAACAACCAGCGACGGCTGAGCGTCTCCGAGTACCCCTTCGGGGACGTCCACATCAGGGGTGCGTCGAGGTCCTCGAACGTCGCAAGCGCC
>JAGXHO010000067.1 GCA_024636105.1 Trueperaceae bacterium
CCGTGGGGCGGCGCGGGTGGCTGGGACGGCGCGGGCGCGGGGAGCGCCCGCCTCAGAAGCGCGTAGACGCCCGTCGCCGCGACCGCGAGCACCGTGATCTCACCGAGCGTGTCGATGCCGCGGAAGTCGACCAGGATGACGTTGACGATGTTGCGGCCGTTGGCCTCGGGGTAGCTCGCCGCCTCGTAGAACTCCGTGAGCGTCCGGTCGAGCGGGTACGACGTGACCGCCATCAGGAGGCCGGCGAACAGCGTGCCGCCCAGCGCGGCGATGGTGCCCGCGAGGCGCCGGATCCGGGCGTTGTCGGGCGTGCGCAGCGAGCCGGTCGGGAGGCGCACGAGCACGAGCGCGACGATGATCACGACGAGCGTCTCGACGAGGAACTGGGTGATCGCAAGATCCGGTGCGGCGAACAGCACGAAGACGAGCGCGATGCCGAACCCGACGACGCCGAGCGACGTGATCGCCACCATCCGGGAGTGCGCGCGCACGGCGCTCGCCACGCCGGCGACGATCACGAGCAGCAGCACGACCTCGTAGGCGTACTCGAACAGCGGCGCGAGCGCGAGGTTCATGAAGGCGCCCGACGCGATGCCGACGGTGCCGGTCAGCGCGACCGCGAACGCGATGATCACGGTCAGGTGGTGGCGCAGGTCGTCGGATTGCAAGAACTTGGTCTGGGCGTACGCCACCGCCACGAGCCCCTTGAGCAGCCCGAAGTACCCCGCCACCGGACCCCAGGTCAGGCCGCCGAAGCGCGCGACGAGCGCCGGGTGGAGCCGCGGCCAGATCGCGGTGAGCACCGCGCCCAGCAGCACCGTGAGCGCCGACAGCCCGAGCGCCAGGGTGAGGCCGTGCCAGAGATAGAGGTCGAACGCGTAGGGCGTCCCGAGGACGGCCGCCGCAGCCGGCCGCATCAGCCCGTCCTGCAGCAGGTCGGGGCGCACCCCGAACGCCAGCCCCAGGCCGGCGATCGCCAGCGGGCCGACGAGCATCGAGAACGGCGCCTCGTGCGCGCCGCGGGGTGCCTCGAGCGTGCGCCCCGCGAACGGGCGCCAGGCGACGAGCACGACGATGACGATCATGACGGCCGATGCGGCGATCAGCGCCGCGAGCAGCCACGGGGCCTCGAACAGGCCCTCGTACGCGAGCTCCTTGCCGACGAAGCCGAGCATCGGCGGCAGCCCGGCCGCGCTGACGCCGGCGACGACCGCCGCCACCCACGACCACGGCATCGCGCGCCCGAGTCCGCGCAGCTGGGTGACGTCGCGGCTGCCGACCACGTAGTCGACGCCGCCCGCGACCATGAAGAGCGGCGCCTTGTAGAGCGAGTGCGCCAACAGGAAAACGACCATCGCCTTGATCGCGGCCGGGGTGCCGACGCCGATCAGGAGCACCAGCGTGCCGAGCGCGATCAGCGTGCTGTACGCGAGCAGCCGCTTGCTGTCGCGCTGGAGGAGCGCCAGCCCCCCCGCCGCCAGGATCGTCGCCCCACCGGCGAGCGTGAGCAGCCAGAACCAGAGCGGCGTGCCCCCCAGCCCAGGTGAGAGGCGCGCGAGCAGGTAGACGCCGGCCTTGACCATCGTCGCGGAGTGCAGGTAGGCGCTCACCGGGGTGGGGGCCGCCATGGCGTTGGGGAGCCAGAAGTGGAACGGCCATTGGGCCGATTTCGTGAGCGCGCCGGCGGCGACGAGCAGCAGCGCCGCGGCGTACCAGGGGCTCGACTGCAGCACGTCCGGCATCGCCATGAGCTCGGAGATGCGGTACGTGCCGCCGATCTGCCCGAGCAGCAGGAAGCCGCCAAGCATCGCGAGCGCACCGGTGCCGGTTACGAGCAGCGCCTGGAGGGCGCTGGTGCGGCTGTCCTCGTACTCGTGCTTGTAGCCGATGAGGAAGTACGACGTGAGGCTGGTCAGCTCCCAGAACACGAACAGGGTGACCAGGTCGTCGGTGAGGACGACGCCGAGCATCGCCGCCATGAACGCGAACAGCAGCAGGTAGAAGCGCGGCAGCTGGCGGTCGCCTTCGAGGTACCCGCCACCGTAGATGGTGATGACCGTACCGATCCCCGCGATCATCAGCGCGAAGAGCGCCGAGAGCCCGTCCATTCGGAACGCGAGCTCGATGCCGAGTTGCGGCACCCACGCGAGTCGCTGCTCCACGACCTCGCCGGTCGCGAGGCGCGGCAGGAACGAGGCGTAGTAGGCCGTGAGTCCGGCGGGCAAGAGCGCGAGCACCCAACCCGCGCGCGCGCCGATCCGGTGCGCGACGGCTGGCGCGGCCATCGCAGCGGCGAAGGCGAGGAGCACCGAGGTCAACATCGGCGCGCTCCGCGGCGTCGACGCGGGCCGGCAGCGGGTGGGTTGGACTCGCGGGCGACCAGGCGCGTCGCGCGTTGCGGGATCGTCATCGAGCCTCCGTACGGCGTTCGCCCGCGAGCGGGTCGCGGGCGAACGCCCCCTCAAGGTACCCGAACGGTGGCGGTCCGTGCATGGCGCGCACGACGGCCCTCGGGCGGCGCCCCGACCGCCCCCGCACCGCTCGCCGAGCGGTCGCGCCGTAGCATGGGGCTCTCGACACCTCCCGCGACCACGGCGAGGCGCGCGGCGCCCGTCGCAGGAAGGAGCAGCAGCGTGCACGAGGACGCCCAAGACGCCGGCGCCGGATCGATCGCCGCGTTCGATGCGCTGCTGGCCCGGCATCCGGCTCCCGCCTGGATCTACCTCCGGTCGACGCTCCGGATCGTCGCCGTCAACGACGCGGCGTCCGCCGCGTACGGCTTCGATCGCGCGACCTTCCTGACCCTCGACCTGATGGACCTGCGCACGCCGGACGAGCGCGTGCGCCTCCAGGAGCGCTTGCGGCTCCAGGGTCCGGATGTCGTGCACCCCGGCCCCGCCCGCTGGCGCCACCGGCGTGCCGACGGCACCGAACTCCCCGTCGAGATCACCGCGAGCCCAGCCGACTGGGCCGGTTCGCTCGCGGTGCTCGTCGTCGCACGCGACCTGAGTGAGGAGGAGCGCCTGCGTGAGGAGCGCCGGTCGTGGGACGCGCGCTTCGAGGCGCTCGTCGCGCACGCTTCGGGCGTCATCGCGCTCGTGCAGGACACCGGCGTCATCGCGTACCTGTCCGCATCGATCCGCACGATCCTCGGGTTCGAACCGCGCGACCGGGTCGGCACGCTCCTCGCCGACCTCGTGCACCCGGACGACCGTGCGGCCGCCGCCGCGCTGTTCGAAGGCGGCGGTCCGGCGCCGCGCCGCGCCGCGCTGCGGCTCAGGACCCGCGGCGACGCGTGGCTGCCGACCGATGCGGTGGTCCAGGACCTGCGCGCCGAGGCGGCGGTCGGCGCGTTCGTGCTCAACGCCCGCGACGCGAGCGAGCGCCTCGCGTTGGAGCAGGTGCGCGAACACCGCGCGCTCGAGGCGGAGCGGCAGTCGGCGCGGCAGCGCGCGTTGCTGCGCCTCTACGAACGACCGTGGGACGACGCCGCGAACCCGTTCCAGATCGTCCTCGAAGAGGCGGTGGACCAGCTCGGCGGCACCTGCGGCAGCGCGCTCGCACGCACCGAGCGCGGCAGCTTCGCCTTCGTCGCCGCCTTGGGGCACGATCTGGCGCGACTGAGGGCGTTCGAGTTGCCCGCCGACCAAGTACTGTTCGGCAGGGACTGGAGCGACGGCGAACCGAACGTCGTGCTCGACGTGCCGTCCGTGGTGCGCGGGCTACCCGATTCGGTGCCGGCCGCGCTGTCGGCCTACACGCTCGAGACCGGCATCGCGTCGTCGCTCGTCGTCCCGATCGTGCTCGCCGGGCGCCTCGAAGCCGCGCTGAACATCGATCGGACCAGCGGCGCCGCGCCGTTCCGCGACGACGCGCTCCCCTTGGCGCGGCTGTTCGCGCGCCAGGTGGAGGTCGCCCTCGCGCGGGGCATCGCGGAGGCCGAGGTCCACCGCCACCGCGACGCGCTCGCCGCCGCCAACGAGGCGTTGGAGGGGCAGGTCGAACAGCTGGCGACGCTGCGCCGGATCGATGCGGCCATCGCCGACCAGACCGAGCCCGCGGCGGTGCTCGACGTCATCTTGGAGCAGTTGCTGCTCCACGCGCGCGTGGACGCGGCCGCCGTCCTCCTGGAGGACGCCGACGCCGGCACCCTCGGCTATTCCGCGACCCTCGGGCTCCCACGCCACCTCTTGCGCAACGTCGCGCTGCGGTCCGGGGAAGGCCTGGCTGGGCGGGCGCTGGCCGAGGGCACGCCGCTCGACGTCGACGGTAGCGACCGCCTGATCCGCGAACACGCCGGCGGCCCTGCCGCCATGCTCGGACGGTTCGAGGCGTACACGGCGTTCCCGCTGCTCGCCAAGGGTCGGCCGCTCGGGGTGCTGGAAGCGTTCTACGTCGACGGCGCACGGCGCACGCCCGCCCACGCCGCCTTCATGGCGGCGATCGCCGGGCAGGCGGCCGTGGCGCTCGACGTCGCGCAACTGCTCGAACGGCTGCGGAAGGCGGCAGCGAGCTACCGCGATCTGGCGAACTTCTCGGGCGCGATCGAGGACCTCCACGACGTCGACGCGCTCCTCGAGACGGGCGCGACGACGCTCATGCACGAGTTCGGCATGGACTCCGCCGCCTACTTCGTGGGACGCCGCGACGCGCTCCAGCTCGAGCGCTCATGGGGGACGATCCCCGAAGGGAGCCTCGACATCGCCTCGGCGCCCGAATCGAGCGCGGCGGGGGCGGTCCGGGCGGCGGCGGCGACCCGCGACGTCGTGTACCTGCCCGACTACGGCGCTTGGCCGGGCGCGGTGCCGGGCCTCGCCGACCTCGGGCTGGCCACCATGCTCTGCCTACCCGTGTCGACCGACGAGGGGGTCCACGTGCTCGCGCTCGCGAGCTCCCACCGCCGCGACGAACTCCGCTCCGATCAGCTGACGGTGGCGCGCGCCTTCGTGCGCCGGCTCGAGCACGCGCTCGAGCGGGCCGACTACCTCAAAGAGATCGAAGCGACCCGCGAGGAGGCGTTCCGGGCGCTGGGGATCGCGCTCGAGTACCGCGACTACGAGACCAAGGGCCACACCGACCGGGTGGCGGAGCTGGCGCAACGCTTCGCCGCCGACCTGGAGCTGGCGCCGGAACGCGCCCAAGCCCTGCAGTGGGGCGCCTACCTGCACGACATCGGCAAGATCGCGATCCCCGACCACGTGTTGCTCAAGCCGTCCAAGCTCGACGCCGACGAGTACGTGCTCGTCCGGACGCACGCCGCCATCGGCGACGACCTGTGCCGCGGCCTGCGCTTCCTTCCGGAGGACACCCGGAACTTGGTGCGGTCGCACCACGAGCGGTGGGACGGCGCCGGGTACCCCGACGGGCTCGCCGGCGAGGCGATCCCGCTGGTGGCGCGCATGTTCAGCCTGATCGACGTGTACGACGCGCTCACGTCGGAGCGCCCCTACAAGGCGGCCTGGACGCACGAGGAAGCGGTCGCCGAGCTCGCGCGCGCCGCCGGGACGCAGTTCGACCCGCACCTCACCGAGCGCTTCTTGGTCCTGCTGAACGAGGGCAGGGCGCTTCAGCCGGGCCCGAACACGTCGCCATAGCCGACCGCGAACCCGAGCCGGTCGAAGGCGACCTCGCGCCCCTCCTCCTCGGGCCAGGGATCGAAGCGCGCGCGCCCGGCGAGCCGCCGCGCGGCTTCCTCCACCCGCACCCGGCCGCCCCCGAGCGGCCGCAACCGCAGCCGCACGACCGTTCGACTGCTGCCCAACACCCGCTCGAGCACCTGGGTCCCTGAGAACAGGTCGGGCTGCAGCGGTCCGTCGCGCTCGAGCACCCGCGGGGCGCCGCTCACGCCCCCTCCCCCGTGCCGCGCGCGCCGCGGACGACGCCGGCCACCGCTTGCGCCAAGACGGCCTCACGGCCGTCGACGAGGACGTGGACCACGCCCGCCTCGGGCGTTCGGCGGACGACCGTCACCACCTGGCCCGGGCGGATCCGGAGGGCGTCGAGGTGCGCGAGCAACGAGGCGTCCTGCGTGCGCAGGCGCGCGACCCGAAGGCGATCGCCGACCGCCAGTTCGTCGAGGGCCACGTCCGGGGTCCGCGGCAGGCCGCCGCGCGGGGTGGGGATCGGGTCGCCGTGGGGGTCGTGGGTGGGGTGGCCGAGGCGCTCGGCGAGGCGCTCCGTGAAGCGGTCGCTGATGGCGTGCTCGAGGGCCTCGGCCTCCTCGTGGACCTCGTCCCAGGTGTAGCCGAGGTAGTCGATCAGGAAGGTCTCGATCAACCGGTGGCGCCGCAGCAGCCGCAGCGCCTCCGAGGCGCCGCGCTCGGTGAGCGTGGCGCCCTTGTACCGCTCGTACGTCACCCAACCCTGCGCCTGCAGGCGCGCGAGCATCCCGGAGACCGAGGACGCCGAGACCGCGAGGTGCTCGGCGAGCGCGCTCGTGGTGGCGCGCTCGCCCTGACCGACGTTCCAGATCGCCTTGAGGTAGTCGCCGGTCGCGGTGGAGAGGGTGGAGCCGGGCACGTTGCCGCTCATCGTAGGCCGAAGGCGCCGGCCGGTGCTCGGGACGTCAATCGCGGCGCTTCGCGACGTGTTCGAAGCGACCCTCGACGCGGGCCCCGTCGAGCTCGGCGAACCAGACCTCGAGGCCGCCCCAGAGGTCGTCGTCCCAGTACAGCGTGACCCGGTGGGCGCCGTTGCCCGACTGCCACGGCCCGACCTCGAGGGCGCCGGCGTGCGCGGCGACGAAGGCGTCGAGCGCCTCGGCGAGGGGTGCGGCCCGCGCCGGCTCGGCGACGAAGCACACGGTCGCTTCGCCCACGGCTACCGGGCAGGGAACGCGCTCCGCGTGCAGGTGCTCGAGCAGGGCGTCGGCGACGTGGTCGTAGGGCGTGCCGACGAGACCGGCGGCGGAGGCGACGGCCGCCCACGCCGCGATGATGACCCACGCCGCGGCTCGCCGGGGGGTGGGGTGGGGTTGCAGGAACTTTGGCATGGTCGGCCGGCGCGCGGGGACCCCAGGGGCGGATCGCAGCGTCGCCGCCTGGATGATGACACGCGCGCGCTCGACGACCGTGAACGACCCATGAGCCGGCGGGCGCCACCGCTTCACGATGCGCGGTTCAGGTGGACTTGGTCGCGTCGCCCTTAGCCAGGAACGCACGGACCCGCGCCTCGCTCCACGCGTTGAGCACGTGTTCCGGTCCGAGGCCAGCGCGCCGGGCGGTACCGACGCCGTACGGCATCACCTCGAGCCCGGCGACCGAGTGCGCGTCAGAGCTCACCACGACGGTGCAGCCCGCCGCGAGCGCGCGCGCGAGCTCCACGTCGCCGAGGTCGAGCCGGTAGGGCGACGCGTTGCACTCGATCGCCACCTGGTTGGCCGACGCCGCCGCGAAGACCGCGTCCAGGTCGACGGCGTACCCCTCGCGCTCGCCCAGCAGGCGTCCGGTCGGGTGCGCGAGGACGTTCACCTGCGGGTGTTGGAGCGCTCGGACGATGCGCGCGGTCTGCTCCGCCTCGGGGAGGTCGAAGTGGCTGTGCACGGACACGATCACCAGGTCGAGGCGCGCGAGCCACGCCTCGTCGAGGTCGAGCGCGCCGTCCTTGAGGATGTCGACCTCCAGCCCGCGCAGCAGCGCCGGCATGGGCGCGTCGGCCTCGGCCTCCTCGGCGGCGATCGCGTCGAGCTCGGCCCACTGGCGCTCGAGCTTCGCCGCGTCGAGGCCGCCGGTCATCTTCAGCGCCTGCGAGTGGTCGGTGAGCCCGTGGTAGGCGTACCCTTTGGCCGCGCAGGCGGCGCGCATGGCGCGCACCGACCCCTTGCCGTCGGACCACGCGGAGTGCAGGTGCAGGTCGCCGCGGAGGTCCGCGAGCGTCAGCAGCTCCGGAAGGCGGCCCTCGGCGGCACGCGCCACCTCGCCGCGGTCCTCGCGCAGCTCCGGCGGCACCCAGTCGAGGCCCAGCGCTGTGTACACCTCGACCTCGTCGGCCCCGGCGACGCGTTCGCCGCGCTGCGGGTCGGCGCCCGGTTCGGCGTCGCCTCCACCCTCGTCGCTCCGGAATACGCCGTACTCGTTGAGCCGCAAGCCCCGATCGATCGCGCGCTGGCGCAGCGCGACGTTGTGCGCCTTCGAGCCGGTGAAGTACTGCCATGCAGCGCCGAAGCTCGCCTCGGGCACCACCCGGAGGTCGACCTGCAGGTCGCCCTCGAGGCGGACGCTGGTCTTGGTGGCGCCGCTACCCAGGAC
>JAGXHO010000068.1 GCA_024636105.1 Trueperaceae bacterium
ATCCAGCGCGCCGACTTCCCCCTCGTGCAGGTGACCGTGATGCTCGCGGCCCTCGCCTTCGTCGTCGTCAACCTGCTCGTCGACGTCACGTACTCGCTGCTCGACCCACGGATCCGGTACGGGTGAGGTGACCATGGACGCGCCGTCGACCCTCACGACCTCGGCGCCGCGCGCCTCGCGGCGCGGCAGCAAGGTGTTGCGCCGATTCCTGCGCCACCCGGGCGGCATGCTCGGCTTCCTGATGCTGAGCTTCCTGATCCTGGTCGCGCTGTTCGCGCCGGTGGTCGCTCCGTACGACCCGCTCAAGGTCGACCCGATCAACGCCCTGCTGCCGCCTTCGGCGGAGCACTGGATGGGCACCGACACCCTCGGGCGCGACATGACGAGCCGCGTGATCTTCGGTGCCCGCATCTCGCTGCGCCTGGGCATCGTCTCCGTCGCCATCGCCATGAGCCTCGGGGTCTTCCTCGGGGTCCTGGCTGGGTACCTCGGCGGTCGCACCGACGCGATCGTCATGCGCGTCGTCGACATCCTGCTCGCCTTCCCGTCGCTCGTCCTCGCGCTGATCGCGGTGTTCGCCCTCGGGCCCGGGCTCACGAACGCGATGATCGCGGTCGGGATCTCGTCCATCCCCGTCTACGCGCGCATCACCCGCGCCGAAGTGCTCTCGGCCAAGGAGAACCTCTACGTGCAATCCGCTCAAGCGCTCGGCGCCCCCGCCAGCGGCATCATGTTCCGCCACATCCTCCCGAACATCATCGCGCCGAACATCGTCATGGGCGCGCTCGGCACCGGCAGCGCGATCCTCGCCGGCGCCGCGCTCTCGTTCCTCGGCCTCGGCGCCCAGGCGCCGCTCCCGGAGTGGGGGCTCATGCTCAGCCAAGGGCGCGGCTTCATGTCGTTGGCTTGGTGGCTGACGGTGTTCCCCGGGGTGGGGATCATGGCGACCGTGATGTCGATGAACCTCCTGGGCGACGGCTTGCGCGACGTGCTCGACCCGAGGCTCGGCTGATGGGGCCCGACTCCGGGAGTGGCGAGCGCGTCGTCCGCATCCGTGGCGGCACGGTCGTCGGCTACGACGCAGCGCGCGGCGGTCACGAGCTGATCGACGGCGGCGAGGTGGTATTCCAGGGCGACCGCATCGTCCACGTCGGCGGCCGCTACGCTGGCCCGGTCGACGAAGAGGTCGACGCCCGCGCCCACCTGGTGATGCCCGGGCTCGTGGACGCCCACGCGCTCATGGACATCGGTATCCACCTGCTGCTGTGGGACCGTGAGCGCGATCACGGCTACCGGCCGCGCTCCTACGTCGAGGGCGAAGGGTACGCGTTCACGCCCGACCAGGTCGAGGCCGGCGCCGAGGCGATGCTCTCCATGCTGCCGCGCTCCGGGGTCACGACCTTCTGCGGCGTGAACGCGATGGCGCTCAAGCGCTGGCACGACGAGCCGTGGGAGCCGCCGCTGTACGCGCGCGTCGCGGAGCGGCTCGGGTTGCGCGCCTACCTCAGCCACCACTTCCGTTCGCGTGTTCCGATCGTCGACGATCCCCACACCGACGTGCTCGAGGACGAACGCATCGGCCACCAGGGCCTCGCGCACGGCGTCGAGTTCGTGCAGCGGGCGCAGCGCGGCGAGTTCGGGCCGCGGGTCCACGGCCTGCTCTTCCCGTACACCCAGGACACGGTGAGTCCGGAGCTCTTCCGCGCGGTCCGGGCCGCGGCCGACGAACTGGGCGTCGGGTGGCGGACGCACTTTGCGCAGTCGCCCGGCGAGCTCGAGGCCACCCTCGCGCGCACCGGCCGCACCCCCGTCGAGCACCTCCACGAGCTGGGCGTCCTGGGCCCAGATGTGCTGCTCACGCACTGCCTCTACGGCCGCGGGCACGCCGGCGGTCCGTGGGTGTCCGACGACGAACTGTGCCTGCTCGCCGAGACCGGCGCGAACGTGGGTCACACGCCGTGGATCTACCTGTTCGGTGGGCGTGTGATGTACGATCTGGGCCGCTACCGGCGCGCCGGCGTGAACGTCGTGATCGGCACCGACACCTACCCGGGCGACATGCTCCAGGAAATGCGCACCGCCGCCCAGATGGGCAAGGTCGCCACGAACCGGGACGGCGCCCGTTCCGGCGACGCCTCGCTCGCGTCGACGGCCGCCATGGCCTTCGACGCGGCGACCCTGGGCGGTGCCCGCTTCCTCGGGCGCGACGACCTGGGTCGACTCGCACCCGGCGCCAAGGCCGACGTCGTGCTCGTCCGCACCGACACCGCCTCCTTCGCGCCGACCCTCGACCCGATCCGCAGCCTCGTGTACTACGCGTCGTTCCGCGACGTCGAGCACGTCTGGGTCGACGGCCGCCGGGTGCTCGAAGGGGGCCGCGTGCCGGGCGTCGACGAGGCCGAGGTGAACGCGCGCATGGGCTCGCTGCTCGGCGACGTCGCCGAGCTGCTCGAGCGCTGGGACGCCGGCGGCCGCGCGCGCCCCGCGGCCGAGCGCTGGGCGCCCGCCTACCCGCGCCGGTCGGTCACCGGCTCGGCGTGAGGGCCGATCGCCGCCAGCAGCGCGTCGGCCACCTCGTCCACCTGGGCCACGCTCAGGAACGGGTGCGAGGGGAGCGCCAGCATCGTGTCGCAGAAGGCTTCGGTGAGCGGCAGGTCGCCGCGGCGGTACCCCAGGTCGCGCGTGCACGCGTCGAGGTGGTTGGCCGGCAGGTAGGGGAGGGTGACCTCGATGCCGGCGCGGCGGAGCTCGGCGTAGACGCGATCGCGATCGGGGACCCGGACGACCACGACCCGCCACGTGGGCGACGCGGTCGCGGGCGCGGCCTGCACCCGCACGGCGGTACCGGCGAAGCGCGCCGCGTAGCGGTCGTGGTGCGACCGGCGCACCGCCAAGTCCTCGTCGAGGCGCGCCATGCGCACGAGCAGCACCGCAGCCTGCACGGTGTCGAGCCGCTCGTTGAAGCCGACCTCGACGGTGGCGCCCGGCATCGCCGCGGGATCGACGTCCGCGTCCGGGTACGGGCTGCGCTCGCGGCCGTAATGGCGGAGCCGCTGCAGGCGCGCGTGCAGCGCGTCGTCGTCGGTGGTGATCACCCCGCCGCTGCCGATGCCGCCGAGCACCTTGGCCGGCGCCGTGCTGAACGCCCCGACGTCGCCCCACGCGCCGATCGGCCGACCCTGGAAGGTCGCGCCGGTCGCCAACGCCGCGTCCTCGAGCACCGCGACCCCGTGGGCGCGGGCGACCTCGACGATCGCGTCCATCTGGGCAGGGACGCCGTAGAGGTGCACCGGGAGCACCGCCTTGGTGCGGGGCCCGAGGCACGCGGCCAGCGCGGCCGGGTCGAGGTTGTAGGTGTCTGCGTCGATCTCGGCGTACACGGGCCGCGCCCCGGCGTGGAGGATCGCGAGCGTGGTGGGCACGTCGGAGTTGGCGACGGTGACCACCTCGTCGCCGGGCCCGACGCCGAGCGCTTTGAGGCCGAGCAGCATGGCCGCGGTGCCCGACATCACCGCGACGGCGTGGCGCACGCCGCACAAGTCGGCGAACGCCCGCTCGAAGGCGGCGACCTCGGGGCCCATGATCGGCGTGCCGCGCTCCAGCACCCCGCGGATCGCCGCGTCGGTCGCTCTTTGGTCGCGGCGGTAGTAGGCGGCGTGGTCGAAGTGCGGGATGCGCATGGGCATGGGGGCTCAGCTCCTCGTGGGTGGGTCGGACCGCGTCAGCCTAATCGGGGCGGCGCCCTGCGCAGGGCGCGTCGCGCGGTACGCCCGGAACCCCGCACGGTCCACGGCCCCCCACCCCGAGCCGCGCACGCCGGTCCGCATGCCCTCCGCCGCCACCGACCCCGCACCCCCACCGTCCCTGCGCGCGCCGTTCGCCTTCGCGCCTTCCAAGGAGTCACGATGCCGCACCCCAGCGCCCGAACCGCCCGACCCACCCCTAGCTCCGCGCACGCCACGGCGCCCCGCGCCGCCCTCGGGGGCCGGGCGTGAAGCGGCGCCTGATCGGCGGCTGGGTGGTGGGCTGGACCGGCTCGGACCACGAGCTCCTCGAGGGTGGCTGCGTCGTGCTCGATGGCGACCGCGTCGTCTTCGTCGGCTTCCCCGACGACCCGGCTTGCCCGGCGGCCGACGAGGACCTCCAGCTGCCCGGGCGCCTCATCTCGCCGGGCCTGATCAACCTCCACTGCATCGCCAACATCGATTTGCAGCCGTTGCGGATCGACGTGGACGCGGTCGCGTACCCCAAGAGCCGTGCCTGGTTCGACGGCACCGAGGAAGTGTTCAGCGACGCCCAGTTCGAGACGTCGGCGCGCTTCGCGGTCGCGACGCTCCTGCGCAACGGCAGCACGACGTTCTCGAACGTGACCACCATGGCGAGCAAGCGCTACGAAGACCCCGAGGTCGAACCGATCGCGCTGGCGCGCGCGGCCGCGGACTTGGGCGCGCGCGGGTACGTGGCGCACAACTTCCAGGACCACAGCCGGTACGACGACAAGGACGGCACGAACCACCTGGTCTTCGACGCGGCCAAGGGGAAGCCGGGGCTCGACCGCGCGGTGGCGCTCGTCGAGCGCCTGGCGCGCGAGTTCGACGACCGCGTCCAGGGCTTCCTGTTCCCGTACACGACCGAGACGTGCTCCGACGACCTGCTTCGAGCCGCCCGCGACGCCGCAGCCGACCTCGGGGTCACGCTGCGGTCGCACTTCGCGCAGCACGCCGTGGAGGCGCGCGGTTGGCTCGAGCGCGAGGGAATCAGCCCGGTCGAGCGCATGGACCGGCTCGGCATCCTCGGACCCAAGACCACGCTCACGCACGCGATCTTCCTGCGCGGCCACCCCGACGTGGGCCACGGCACCATGGACGGCGACCTGAAGCTCCTCGCCGACAGCGGCACGAACGTCGCCCACTGCCCGATCGTCTTCTCGCGCCGCGGCGAGGTCCTTCGCTCGTGGGAGCGCTACCGCCGCGCCGGCATCAACCTGGCGCTCGGCACCGACACCGCCCCGGCCGACATCCTCGGCGAGATGCGCATGGCGGCCACGCTCGCGAAGGTGGTCGACGAGGACCCGCTCGCCGGCAGCGCCGCTTCGGTCTTCCACGCGGCCACGGTGGGTGGCGCCACCGCGCTGGGGCGCGACGACCTGGGGCGCCTGGCGCCCGGGACCAAGGCGGACGTGAGCGTCTTCGACCTGCGCTCGCTGCAGCTGGGCGTGATCGACTGCCCGATCAAGGCGCTCGTCCACTACGGGAGCGGCGCCGACGCAGAGCACGTCTTCGTCGATGGCGCCTGGGTGGTCAAGGACCGCGACGTGGTGGCGATCGACGACGGCGCGATCCTCGACGAGGCGCAGGCGGCGTGGGGCGATTACAAGGTGGGGCTCGCGGCCCGCGACCCGCGCGGGCGCGACGCCACCGAGATGTACCCGACCGCGTACCCGGTTCGGCGTCGATGAGCGGACCTCCGCTAGACCTCGCGGTGTCGGGCGGCACGGTCGTCTCCGGCAGCGGCAGGGTCGCCTGCGACGTGGGTGTCCGGGGCGGCCGCGTGGTGGTGGTGGGTGCGCCGGGTACGTTGCCGCCCGCGCGCGCCACCGTGGACGCCCGTGGCCTGCTCGTGCTGCCCGGCATCGTCGACACGCACTTCCATTGCCGTGCTCCGGACCACCCGGAGCGCGAGGACTACGACTCGGGAACGGCCGCCGCCGCGGCGGGTGGCGTCACGACGCTGCTCGAGATGCCGATCACCACGCCCGCCTGCACCACCCCGGAGGTGCTCGTCGCGCGGATGGCACAGGCGCGGCGCGAGGCCCGCATCGACGTCGGCTTCTATGCCGCCCCCGGCGACCTCGATCGGAACCGCCTCGACGAGATGGTCGCCGCCGGCGCCGTCGCCTTCAAGGTGATGATGCACGCCGCTCCTCCAGGACGGGAGACGTCCTTCCGCGGCCTCGCGATGCCGAACCCCGCCGACGTCTACCGCGCCCTCGAGGCCGTGGCGGCGACCGGCAAGGTCCTGGCCGTCCACGCCGAGGACCAGTCGCTCATCGACCTGTTCGAGGCCCGCGAGCAAGCCCGCGAGCGGGCGCACCCCGGTCGCGACCCGTTCCGCCACGCCCGCTCCCGGCCGGTGGTCGCCGAGGCCGCGGCCGTGGCGCACCTGTGCGCCATGAACGAAGCCGTGGGTGCACGCCTGCACGTGGTGCACGTCAGCTCGACGCGCGCCGTCGAATACCTTCGTTGGTTCCGCGCGCGCGGGCAGACGCTGACCGCCGAGAGCACCCCGGCGTACCTGTTCGGTTCGGAGGACGACATCCGCGCCCATGGGCCGTACGTGAAGGTCAACCCGCCGATGCGGGCGGCGTCCGAGCAGGCCGGTCTGTGGGCGGGCCTCGCGGACGGCACCCTCGACATGGTCGTCTCCGACCACGCCCCTTTCCTTCCGGCCGAGAAGGAGGCGGGCTGGGACGACATCTGGTCGGCCGGCTCTGGCATCCCCGGCGTCGAGCTGACGGGCCCCCTCATGTGGGACCGCGCCCTGAGCGGCGACCTCACCTTCGAGGACGTCGTGCGCTGGACCAGCGAGGCCCCGGCCCGCGTCTTTGGCCTCGACGACCGCAAGGGCGCCCTCGCGGTCGGCCAGGACGCCGACCTCGTGCTCCTCGACCCCAACCGTACCCGGCACCTGGCGGCCGCCGACTTCGTATCGCGGAGCGCCGGCAGCCTCCGCCACGTCGAAGGCCGCGAGGTCCGCGGCGCGATCGTCGGCGTGTGGTCGCGCGGGCGCCGCGTGCTCGACGATGCCGGCCGCGGGCTCGGCAGCGCGGGCGAAGGCGCCGTGCTCGTCCCCACCTCCACCTCCGAAAGGACCCCAGCATGAGCACCTACACGATCCTCGGTGGCACCCTGTTCGACGCCGTGGCCGGCGCCTTCCGACCCAATCCGGGGCTGCGAATCGACGGCGGTCGCATCGCCGCCGTGGGCGTGGCCGACGCCGTCGGGCGCACCTTCGACGCGACCGGCAAGACGGTCTTGCCGGGCCTCGCCAACCTGCATGGCCACCTCGCCTGGGACGGCTTCTCGGACCTCGAGGGGCAGTGCCGCCACGACGGCCCGATGGGCTACGTCAAGGTCGCGCGCGGCCTGATCTCGGCGGTCGAGGCCGGTGTGACCACCTTCCGCGACCTGGCGTGCGTCCACGACACCGGCTTCTACGCCCGGCAGGCACAGCGCGACGGCTTGCTGCCAGGGCCGAAGGTCGTGGCCTGCGGTCGCGCCGTGTGCCGCACCGGCGGCCACATCTGGTTCGGCAACCGCGAGGCGGACGGCGTCGACGAGGTGGTCAAGGCGACCCGCGAGCAGATCAAGCAGGGCGCCGACTGGATCAAGTTGATGGCGCACGGCTACTCGATGGACGAGTTGCGCGCGTGCGTCGACACTGCCCATGAGCTCGGCGTCCCCGTCACCACCGACGCCGGCGCCTGGGCCGAGCAGGCGGTCGACGCTGGCGTCGACTGCATCGAGCACGGCGGCAACTACTCCGACGCGCTGATCGCCAAGATCGTCGAGCGCGGCGTCTGGATCGTGCCGACGCTCTCGCCGGTGGTGCTGCAGGCGAGGCAGGGGCACGCCTGGGGGATGAAGCAGAGCGTGATCGACCGGCGGCTCGGCCAGTTGGCCGACAAAGGCCGCCAGGAGGGGCTCGGCCGCGCCCGCCGCGCCGGCGCCAAGCTCGCCTTCGGCACCGATTCGGGGAGCCCGGTCGTGCCGCACGGCGCGGTGCTCGCCGAGATGCAGCAGCTGCTCGAGTTCGAGGTGTTCGACACCGAGGTGCAGGTGCTGCAGGCGGCCACCATCCGCGCCGCCGAGCTGCTGCGGCGCGAGGTGACTTCGGGGAGCCTCGACGTCGGCAAGGCCGCGGACGTCGTGATCGTCGACGGTGATCTGTCGCAGGACCTGACCGCGATCGAGAGGGTCGAGAGCGTGTGGGTCGACGGTCGACTGACCGTCGTGCACGGCGGGGCCCGGCTCCCGGATCCGCGCGACTTCCGCACCTTCGCCAACGTCGGGGCCTGAGCGGTGTCGGCGTCGAGCCAGCGCTTCGGCTTCAAGGTCCCCGAGGCGACGCGGGTGGCGATGGCGATCCGCGAGGGTGCTCACCTCGGGCGTGCTGCGGCCGCGGCCGCCGGTCCGCTGCTGAACATCGGTTCGGGCGACCCCGGCTTCGTCACCCCGCTCCATGTGCGCGAGGCGGCGAAGCGCGCGATCGACGCCGGCAAGACCCACTACGAGCGCAACGCCGACCTCAAGCGCGCCATCGCCGCCAAGCTGCGCCGCGACCACGCCCTCGACGTCGACCCGGAGGCCGGCCTGCTCGTCACCGCCGGCGCCCACCAGGCGCTCTTCGAGGTCTTCCGCGCCTGGATCGAGCCGGGCGACGAGGTCTTGGTCGGCGACCCGGGCTCCTACTACGACGCCAACGTGCGCGCCAACGGCGGCGTGACCGTGCCGGTGCCGCTACGCCCGAAGCGCCGCTTCAAGCTCGACCCTGACGACGTGGCGGAGCGCATCACGCCGCGCACCAAGGTGCTCGCGATCACCAACCCCGAGGCGCCTGCGGCGAGCGTGCACGAGCGTGCCGACCTCGAGCGACTCGCCGACCTGGCGATCCGCCACGACCTGCTCGTCGTGTCCGACGAGCTCTACGAGGGCATCACCTTCGAGGAAGGGGCGATCACCAGCATCGGCGCGCTCCCAGGCATGGCCGAGCGCACGCTGACCGTCAACGGTTTCTCGAAGGCTTGGGCCATGACCGGCTGGCGCGTTGGGTACGTCGCCGGCGACCCTCGCCTGATCGAACCGGTGCGGGCGATCGATCACCTCGCGTCGATCACCGTCAACTCGATCGCGCAGTTCGCGGCGCTGGAGGCCCTCACCGGCCCCCAGGACTTCCTCGGCGAGGCGCGGGCGACCTACCGTCGCCGGCGAGATCTGGTGGTGGAACGGGTGAACGACATCGACGGCCTCTCCTGCCTGGTGCCCGAGGGCACCTACTACGTGTGGGTGGACGCGCGCGACCTAGACGCGTCCGACGTGCGCTTCCAGCGCTGGTGCGTGGCGAACGCGGGCATCACCTTCAACCCAGGTTCGGTGTTCGGACCCGGCGGCGCCGGCTACCTGCGGCTCTCGTGCTCGCCCGGCGAGGCGGTGCTCGAGCCCGGCCTCGACCGGCTCGCGCGGGCGGTCGCCGACTTCCGCGACGAGGGCGCCCGCGCCCGGGGGGCGCGATGAGCGCGGCGGGCGAG
>JAGXHO010000069.1 GCA_024636105.1 Trueperaceae bacterium
CTGACCGAATCGACCTCGCCGATCGACCCGATCGCGGCGCTCGACGTGCTCACGCGCTTCCGGATCAAAGGGCTCGCGCTGTCGATCGACGACTTCGGCACCGGGCACTCGACGCTCGTGCAGTTGGCGCGCCGGCCGTTCTCGGAGCTCAAGATCGATCGCCAGTTCGTCGGCGACGCCGCCACCTCGATGGAGTCGCGCGTCATCGTCCGCGCGATGGTCGGCTTGGCCCACGGCCTGGGGTTGGTCGCCACCGCCGAGGGGGTGGAGGACGCAGCGACGCTCGCGTTCCTCGCCGAGGTCGGCTGCGACCGGGCGCAGGGGTACCACGTCGGACGACCGATGGCGGCCGACGCGCTGGCATCGTGGGCGTCGGCGTGGGCGCAACGCCCGCGGACCGGTGCGGCGGCGGAGCCCGGCGCATGACCGTGCGCGCGCCCGACGCCGTCGGCATCGCCGCCTCCCTGAGTGCGGGGCGCGAGCGGATCCTCGAGCTGATGCTCCGCGCGAGCGCGGTGCTCGGGGCGATCGCGTACGTCCCGAACGTCTACGCCGCGTACGTGGACGGCGCCATGATCGTCGTGGTCATGGACACCGTGGTCCTCGGCGTCGCCGTCGGACTGGTGTTGGCGCGCGGCGTGCCGTTCTGGCTGCGCGCGTCGATCTTCGTGGGGGTCTGGTACGTCTTCGCCGGCCTGCTCATCTGGGTCGTCGGCCCGATCGGCTCCGGCATCGCCTGGTGGCTCGGGGCGCCGGTGCTGGCGACGCTCTTCTTCGGCACGTCCGGTGCCTGGTGGGGGGTGGCGCTCTCCGTGGTGCTCGGCGCGCTCGGGGGCGTCGGCTTCGCCGTCGATGCGGCGCAGGACGTCGTGCGCTGGGCGCCGACCGGGTACTCGCTCCCCGACTGGATCGGCACGATCGTCTCGGTCACCGTGCTGTCCGCGCTGCTGACGCTGTTGATCGTGCGGTTGTTGGAGGGACTGGCCGACGCGAACCGCACGCTGCACGCGGCGAACGACAGACTCCGGGCCGAGGCCGAGGCGCGCCGAGAGCTGGAGCAGGCGCTCGTCGAGGCCGCGGAGTCGCGCGCGCTCGCCTCGCTGGCGGGCTCGGTCGCGCACGACCTGAACAACCTGCTCGTGCCGCTGTTGGCGGCGGGGACCGACGCGCGCGACGCCACGGAGCCCGGCAGCGTCGACCGCCGCCGGCTCGACCTGGTGGTCGCCTCCGCCGAACGGGCGCGTGCGCTGGCGCACCGCGTGCTCGTCTTCCGGCCCGACGCGCGCCCGGAGCGCGCGCCCGTGGTGCTCGCAGGCGTGGCGCGCGACGCCGTGGCGCTTCTCGAAGCCGCGGCAGCGCCGGGGGTCGAGGTCCGCTCCGATCTCGACGACGCCGTCCAGGTCGTCGCCACGAGCGGCGAGCTCCACCAGATCGTGATGAACCTCGGCACCAACGCGCTGCGCGCCGTCGCCGCCCGCTCGGGGCGCGTGACCGTGCGGGTGGTGCGCGACGGTGCGGAAGCGCTCCTCGAGGTCGTCGACGACGGCGTCGGCATCCCGCCCGAGCTGCTCGACCGCGTGTTCGATCCGTCGTACACCGGCCACGCCGACGTCGGTGGGACCGGCATGGGCCTTCCGATCGTCCGGCACGTGGCGCGCTCCCTGGGGGGCCGGGTGGAGGTCCGCTCCGAGGTCGGGCGCGGCAGCGTCTTCAGCGTCTCCTTTCCCCTCGCCCCGAGGTAGCCGGCGTTCAGCGCGCCCCGCGGGTCGCCTCCACGCCGAACTCCACGACGCGGCGGGCAACGACGGCGGTCGGGCCGCCTAGCCCGAGGTACCCTCGAGGGGCGAATCGATCCGGCCGCAGCCTGGAGGTACCATGGCCACGACGTCCATCCGGACCCCGCCGTCCGACTTCCGCCCGCTCGGTTGCCGCGAGTGCGTGGCGGGTGCGGGTTTGCCGTTCGAGTTCTCGATGGCGCTGCAGCCGATCCTCGACTTCACGTCACGGCGTGTGTTCGCGTACGAAGCCCTCGTGCGGGGTCCCGCGGGCGAGGGGTCGGGGACCGTCTTCGCCCACGTGGACGAGCGCAACCGCTACCGATTCGATCAGGCGTGCCGCGCGAAGGCGATCGCCCTGGCCGCGAGGCTGGGCATCGAGGGTCTTCTGAGCATCAACTTCATGCCGAACGCGGTGTACCGCCCCGAGCTCTGCATCCGCGCCACCCTCGATGCGGCCGAGCTGTACGGGTTTCCCATCGAGCGCATCATCTTCGAGGTGACCGAGAGCGAAGAGGTCCCGGACGTGCCGCACTTGCGGTCGATCCTGGAGCACTACCGCGCGCGCGGGTTCACCGTGGCGATCGACGACTTCGGTGCCGGGTTCGCCGGGCTCGGGCTCCTCTCCGAGCTGCCGACGGACATGGTCAAGCTCGACATGGGGCTCGTGCGTGGGATCGACGCCGACCGCGTCCGGCACGCGATCGTGCGGGGGATGCTCCAGGTGTGCACCGACCTCGACATCCGGGTCATCGCCGAAGGCATCGAGACCGAGGCCGAACTCCGGGCGTTGCGCACGATGGGCGTCGACCTGGTCCAGGGGTACCTGTTCGCCCGCCCCGCGTTCGAAGCCGTGCCGGCACTGCCCGACGACGTGTGGTCCCTGGGGACCACGTCCTGAAGCAGCGCGGGCGCCGCCAGGGCGCCCGCGTGCTACGTGCTCGGGGCGGATCGCGCTTCAGTCGACCGGCAGCACGATCACCTCGAAGGGGAGCGTCGCGCCGGTCTGCATCATGCCGAACGGCGCGTTCGTGACCAGCAGCCGGTTGCCGACGAGGGCGGCGGTCGCGGCGCTCGACAGGCGCTCGTCCGTGAGGACGCCGACCTGGGTGCCGCTCGTGAGATCGTCCGCGAGTTCGATCACGGCGACCTGGTCGGCCCCGTTCTGGACCACGTACAGCGTGGTGCCGTCCAACACCAGACCGTCGCCACCCGGTACGGTCGTGCCCTGGAGGTCGACCGCAGTCACGGTCCGCGTCGCGACGTCGATGCGGAACAGCAGGCCGGTGTTCGCCTGCACGACGACCAAGGTGCTGCCGTCCGGCGTGATCGCGATGCCGTTGGCGTTGAAGCCCTCGACGTACGCGAAGGGCGTCCCCGCGAACTCGACGAAGGGGGTGGCTTCGTCTGCGCCGGGCGCGACGTGGAAGAGCGCGGGTCGGTTGGAGTCGGTCACGTACACGGTGCCGTCGGGTGCGACCACGAGGTCGTTGAAGAAGGTCGCTTCGGCGGGCGCCGACGCGTACGTGTGGGTCGGGCCCGCCGCCGCGTCGAACGTCGCCGCGTCGACGCCGTCGAAGCGCAATACCTCGCCGCTGCCGCCGCCGGCGACCCAGAGCGTGGTGCCGTCGAGGGTGGTGCCGATCGTCGTGCAGCCCGCCCGGAGGCCCGGCTCGCGCACGGTCGTCGCGTCGCCGGTCGCGAGGTCGACGCGGTAGATGGCGCCGGAGCATGGGGCACCATCCTTCGGGGTGAGGGGACGTGAACGGCGAGGTTAGCGAACGACGGCGCCACCGACCGCACCCCAGCCGACGCACGCCGCGGGCGCGCCCAGGTGGGGGCGCGCCCGCGATCGCGATCGGGGGACGGAAGCTCAGGCGGCTTCGACGGGCGTCAGCGCCTCGGTGTCCTCTTCACCGGTGCGGATGCGCACGACCCGGTCGAGCGGCTGCACGAAGATCTTGCCATCGCCGACGTTGCCGGTGCGTGCGGCGCGGACGATCGCGTCGATGGTCGCCTGGACGAACGGCTCCGAGACGGCGATCCTGATCTCGACCTTCTCGTGGAACTCCACGACGAACCGGCTGCCGCGGTACTGCTCGGTGATGCCGGCTTGACCGCCGTGGCCGCTTACGCGGCTGATGGTGATGCCGCGCACGCCGGCCTTGAAGAGGGACTCCTTGACTTCGGGCAAGCGGTCGGGGCGGATGATCGCGGTGATCTGCTTCATGTCGGGACCTCAGTCGCCCGCGCCCATGAGGACGGGGTTGTTGAGCGAATCGGCGTTGCGGTAGGCCTCGGCGCCGTGTTCGGCGATGTCGAGCCCACCGACCTCGTGGTGGGCGGTGACGCGGATCCCCATGACGGCCTTGAGCGCCATGAAGAGCGCGTACGTAGCGACGAAGGCGACCGCGGCGTACGCCAGCGTCCCCAGGACCTGCACGCCCAGGTTCGCGCCGCCGAAGATGCCGACGGCGACGGTGCCCCAGATGCCAACGGTCCCGTGGGCCGAGATCGCACCGACGGGGTCGTCGATCTTCAGCTTGTCGAGGAGCAGGATCGAGTAGGTGACCACGACGCCACCGATGGCGCCGGCGAGCACCGCCCAGATGCCGGTGATCACGTCGGGGCCGGCGGTGATCGAGACCAGTCCGGCGATGACGCCGTTGAGCGTCATCGAGAAATCGGGCTTCTTGAAGATGGCCCAGCTGAGGAACAGGGCGGCGACGGCGCCACCGACGGCGGCGAGGTTGGTGTTCAGCATGACCGTGGCGATCGCGCGGGCGTCGGCCTCGGTGCTGAAGGCGAGCTGCGAACCGCCGTTGAAGCCGAACCAGCCGATCCACAGCAGGAACACGCCCAAACCGGCGAGCGGCAGGTTGTGGCCCGGCATGGCGACGACCCGGTTGCCCACGTAGCGCCCGAGGCGGGGGCCGACGGCGAGCGCGCCGCCTAGCGCCGCGAAGCCGCCGACCGCGTGCACCACCGACGAGCCGGCGAAGTCGTAGAAGCCCATCTCGGAGAGCCAGCCGCCGCCCCAGTGCCAGCTGCCGAGGAACGGGTAGATGAAGGCGGTCATCACGACCGCGAAGATCAGGTACGCGGGGAACTTCATGCGGCCGCCGATGGTGCCCGAGACGATCGTCGCGGCGGTGGCGGCGAACACCATCTGGAACAGGAAGTCGGCCGCGCCCGGGTAGGCGTCGGCCTCGTAGCCGGCGACGAAGAGCGGCGCGCCGTACATGATCGAGAAACCGACCGCCCAGAAGGCGAGGCCCGCGATCGCGAGGGTGGCGTAGTTCTTCATGAAGATGTTGATCGCGTTCTTGGAGCCGTGAAGGCCCGCTTCGAGGAGGGCGAAGCCCGGCTTCATGTGCAGCACCAGGACGGCGCACATGAGCAGCGCGAAGGTGTCGAACGCGTAGGCGAGCTCGGCGAGCTCGACGCTCTGCGCGAGCGCGACGCCGAACGCCAGAGGTAGCAGGGTGACCGTGGTGCGGAGCCACGGGGCCAGGGGTGCGCGCATGTCGTTCCTCCTCGGGGGGCCGAGCGCCACGTCGGGGCTCGGGATGCGCGCAACGGTACGCATTTTCTTGCACGGTGTCAATAGGGATGCGGCAAAACGCTGCGATAACGCTGTACGACATGCGCGAATCCTCGATCAAGTTGCGAGAGCGTCACGCGAATCCGCCCGTTTTGGCACGCGCGGCTGTTCACCGTGCACACGCAGCCGCGCCCGCGTCGCTCGATGGGCGACGCGGGCGCGCGGTGGTGCGGTGGAGCGCTACTGCGGAAGCAGGATCGAGCTCTTGTCCCCGACGATCATCCGGTGGGTGCTCGGACGCCGGCTCGCGCCCTCGATCACCACGTCCTCGCCGATCAAGCTCGCTTGGATGCGCACGTCGACGTTCCGGATGGTCGACCGGGCGCCGACGGCGGCGTACTCGATCTCGGCGTTCGCGAGCGTCACGTCGGTGCTCAGCGTGGTGAACGGCCCGACGTACGCGTCCTCGACCGTCGCGCCGGCGCGGACGAGCGCCGGACCGAAGATCGTCGAGCGGCGCACCGTGGCGCCCTCCTCGACGACCACGTCGCCCACGAGCTGAGAATCCTCGACGGTGCCGCGCACGTCGCGGCGGCGCTCGAGCAGGAGGAGCCGGTTGGCGTCGAGGATGTCGTCGGGCTTGCCGGTGTCCTTCCACCACCCCGTCACCTCGACCGGTGCGACCCGGCCGCCGCGCTCGATCAGGCGCGCGATCGCGTCGGTGATCTGGTACTCCCCCTTGGCGCCGGGCTCGAGGCCGTCGATGGCGTCGTGGATCGAGGCGTCGAACACGTAGACCCCGGCGACGGCCAGGTTGGAGGGGGGCTCGGCGGGCTTCTCGACCAGCCGCGTGATGCGACCGTCCTCGACCACCGCGACGCCGAAGGCGCGCGGGTCCTCGACGCGCACGAGAGCCAGCACGGCGTTGACGCCGTCGTCCGGTCGGAACGCGTCGACGAAGGGGCGGATGCCGTGCTCGAACAGGTTGTCGCCCAGGTACATCACGAACGAATCCTCGGCCAAGAACTCGTGCGCCACCGAGACGGCGTGCGCGAGGCCCTTGGGCGGGTTCTGCAGTAGGTACGTGCAGCGCGCGTCGCGGTAGCCGTCGAGCGCGTCTTTGAGGTGGTCGATCGTGTCGTGGCTGACGACGATCCCGATGTCGCGGATGCCTGCGTCGAGCAGGTCGTCGACGGCGTAGTGGATGAGCGGCTTACCGGCCACGTGGATCGTGGGCTTGGGCCGCAAGCTGGTGATCGGGCGCAGCCGCGTGCCGAGGCCCGCGGCGAGGATGAGTCCTTTCAACGGGAACCTCCGGTCCCGACGCTACCGCGCGGGGCGGACCGGCGACGTGGCGCGCGTCGCGCGCGGGCCACGTCGGCCCTCGTCAACGGCGCGACGTGAGCATCAGCACCGCACCCAGCGCCGCGCTGCCACCGGCCACCCAGGGGAGCCACGGCAGGTCGCGCTCGGCCTCGACACCGAGCTCCACCCCCGCGATGTCGATCCCGGCGCGTTCGACGAACACACCCGATGCCTGCAACACGAACAGCACGATCCCGGCCAGCACGAGCACGAGCCCAACGACCATGGTGGTTTTCATACGTGCCTCCCACTCGAGCGTACGCCTCCCGCCGTCGGTGTGCGGCTTACGATGCACACCTATGAGCCGTACCTCCGAGATCCGCGTGACCGTGACGAGCGGCGACGACGGCGTGACCGACCTTCGCTGGCAGGCCGACGACGCCCCCGACCCGGGCGCGCAGTCGGCCGATGCGATGATCTTGGCGCTCTGGGACGGCGAGCGCCGGAACGCCATGCGCATCGACCTGTGGACGCCGAGCCTGACCGTCGATGACATGAACGACTTCGTCTACCAGACCCTCCTCTCGTTGGCCGACACCTACCGGCGGGCGACCAACGACGACGACCTGATGGTCGAGATGAAGGCTTTCGCGCGCGCGTTCGCCGAGCGGGCCTCGGCGCGCGAACGACGCCGCGCGGGCGGTTGAGGCGCGGTCGCGGCGTTCGGTCCGCGGTGCCAGCCGCCGCGACCGGATCGCGCGCAAGCGTGGGCGCGCACCCCCCACTCGGGGCCCGCCGTGCCCTAGGCTCCGGCATGGAACCCCATGGCTCTCGAAGCGCTCCCGTGCGGCTCGCGAGCCGCACCCCCGCGCCGTCGTCCACCCGCAGGAGCACCGTCTGGCTGCTGCTGGTCCTCATGTCGGTCGTGGCCACCCTGCCGTTCGGGCGCGCCCAGCTCGCCCCCAGCGCCGCGGCGGGCCTGATCGCCTTCGTCGACCTCGACGGCGGTCTGGCCCTGCTCGACCCCGAGACCGGCGCGACGGCGTCCGTCGGTGCGGTCGGCGTCCGCAGCGCCTTCCCGGTCTGGTCGAGCGACGGCAACCGGGTCGCGGCGATCGTCGCCGACCAGGCCGGCGTGCGCGTCGACGTGGTGGACGTGGCGAACGGTGCCGAGGTCGCCACCGTCCACCAGGAGCCGGGGCGGAGCCCGATCTACCTCGGGTGGTCGCCCGACGACCGTCTGCTCGCGGTCCTCGTGGGTCTGCCCGCCGGCGGCTTGGCGCTCGATCTGGTCGCGACCGATGCCGCCGGCGGAGTGGGGGGCGTGCGCACGCTCGCCGAAGGGGCGCCGTTCTACTGGTCGTGGTCGCGCACCGGGCGCTCGCTGCTCGTGCACGTCGACGTGGGTGGCCCGCGCGCGCTCGCCGGCGTGACCTCGGTCGCCGCCTTCGACGTGCGCGCGCCGCTGCCCGACCCCATCGGGTTCCAGTCGCCGGCGCTCTCGAGCGACGACCGCTTCGTGGCGTACGCGCGCCGCGAGCCCGTCGGGCGCAGCGTGGTCGTGCGCCCGAACCCCGAGCGCCCCGACGTCGCGGTCGATCCGGTGGTGGTCGCGTTCCGCGGCAGCGCGGCCCTCGCCTGGCGCCCCGGGCGCGCCCAGGTGGCGGTGCAGCGCTCCACCGAGCCCTCGCCGCACCCCTACGGCCCCATCGACCTGATCGACGCCGAGACCGGTGCGGTGGTCCGGCTCACCGACGACCTCGTGATCGCCTCGTTCTGGTCGCCCGACGGGAGCCGCCTGGCAACGGTCACGCTCGTGGGCGGTGGCGGCGACCGCACGATCCAAGCGGGTGGCGGCCCGACGCTCGAGGTGGCGCTGCCGGCGCAGGCGCAGCGCACCACGCTCGCGCTCAAGGTGATCGATGTCGACGCGGGCACCGTGCGGCCGCTGGGGGTGTTCACGCCTTCGCCGCTCTTCGTGGCGCAGTACCTGCCCTTCTTCGATCAGTACGCGCGCTCGCACCGCCTCTGGTCGCCGGCCTCCGACGCGCTGGTGCTTCCCGCGCTCGACGACGACGGCGTGCCGACGCTCGTCTACTTCGGCGTCGACGGCGAGGTGCGGCCGCTGGTGCCGGGCGACCTGCCGGCGTGGAACGTGCGTTAGGGCTACGTGGTCCCCACCGCGCGCATACGATGCGCGGATGGACGACCTGGTGTTCGCCTCGGCCGCCGATCAAGCTCAGGCCATCGCGGCCGGGCTCGTCGGCGCCGAAGAGCTGCTCGACGCGCAGCTGGCGCGGCTGCGGGCCGTGGACGCCGTCGTGCGGGCGGTGGTCCATCTGGACGAGCCCGGTGCCCGATCGGCGGCGCGCTCCGCCGACGCCCGGCGCCGGTCCGGGGAACCCGTCGGCCCGCTCCACGGCGTGCCCGTGACCGTCAAGGACTGGATCGACGTCGCCGACATGCCGTGCACCGGGGGCGAAGCGGCGCACCGCGACCGGGTCCCGGCGCGCGACGCCACCGTCGTGGCCCGGCTCCGCTCCGCGGGGGCGATCGTGCTGGGCAAGACCAACGTCGGCGAACGCAGCGGGGCTTTCGGTCCGACCTTCAACCCGCACGACCCGACGCGCACGCCGACCGGCAGCAGTTCCGGCGAGGCCGCCCTGGTGGCGGCGGGTGGCTCGGCCCTGGGGATCGGCTCCGACTCCGGCGGCAGCCTGCGCCAGCCGGCGCACGCCTGCGGCGTCGCGACGCTGCGCCCCACCACCGGGCGCGTCCCGCTCACCGGCCACTTCCCCGTCATCGTTCCGCTCCTCGACCCGCGCACCGTGATCGGCCCGCTGGCTCGCCGGGTCGGCGACCTCGCGCTCGCGCTGAGGGTGCTCGAGGGGACCGACGGGGTCGATGCGAGCTGCGTCCCGATGCCCTGGATCGACCCCGAGGGCGTGGAGCTGAAGGGCCTGCGGATCGCCTGGTGGACCGATCAGCCGGACTGCGCGCCGACGCCGGCCACCGCCGCGACCGTCGAACGGGCCGCCGGTTGGCTCGAGGACGCCGGCGCGACCGTGGTGGCCGATCGCCCGGCAGGCCTCGAGATGGTCTACCCGCTCACGCGGACCTATTGGTCGCTGGCCGAGTCCGACGACGCCGACCGCTGGGTCCCGAACGGCTCGAGCGCACTGGGTGCGGACGACGTGCAGCGCTTCCGCTTCGAGTGGGACCGCTTCCGCCGCGGCCTCACAGCCTTCCTGGCGAGCTACGACGCGGTGCTGACGCCCGCGGCCGAGCGACCGGCGGTCCGGCATGGCGAGGACGCCGGCTCGATCGCGCCGACCTTGACCTTCAGCCTTGGGGGTCAGCCGGCCGCCGTGGTCCCGTGTGGGCGCGACCCGGAGGGCCTCCCGATCGGCGTCCAGGTGGCGGCGCGGGTCGGCGCCGACGGGGTAGCGCTGGCGGTCGCGGCCGCCCTCGAGCGCGCGGGTGGCGGTTGGTGGCGGCCCGCGGGCGTGCCCTGAGCGGCCGCCTCAGCGCTCCGGCGGCCGCCGTACGCCGTCGGCGGTGAGCAGGGGCCCGTAGAGGTCCGGCCGCCGATCGCGGAAGAACCCGAACCCGGCCCGGAAGCGCCGCGCCGCGCCCAGGTGCAGGTCGACCAAGACGAGCGACTCGGACGCACGGTCGGCCTCGGCCACCTTGGCGCCGGTGGGGTCGGCGACGAACGAGGAGCCATAGAAGGTCGCCTCGGTGCGGTCGTCCAGCGAGCGCTCGGTGCCGACGCGGTTGACGCCAGCGACGTACATCGCGTTGCTGACGGCGTGCCCTTGCATCGCGCGCTGCCACATGTCCTTGGTGTCGAGCCCGCCCGACGCCTCCGGCTCGCTGCCGATCGCGGTGGGGTAGAGCAGCAGCTCCGCGCCCTGCAGCGCCATCGCACGCGCGCACTCCGGGTACCACTGGTCCCAGCAGATGCCCACGCCGACGGTGCCGACCGCCGTGCGCCAGGCCCGGAAACCGGTGTCGCCGGGGTTGAAGTAGTACTTCTCCTCGTAGCCGGGGCCGTCGGGGATGTGGCTCTTGCGATAGACGCCCAGGGCGCGGCCGTCGGCGTCGATCATCTGCAGGCTGTTGAAGTGCGCCTGGCCGGCCTTCTCGAAGAACGAGACCGGCAGCACCACGCCCAGCTCCGCCGCGAGCGCCTGGAAGCGGCCGAGGAACGGGTGCCCGTCGACCTCATGGGCCAGGGCGAACCAGCGCTCGTCCTCGACCTGCGGCCAGTAGAGGAACTCGAACAGCTCGGGGAGCAGCACCAGCCGCGCCCCCTGGGCGGCGGCGGCGCGAACGAAGCGCTCGGCCTCGGCGACGTTGCGCGCCAGGTCTTCGGTGCACGCCATCTGCACCAGCGCGATGCGGACGACGGCGTCGTCCGTGCCGGCTGGGGGCTCGGAGGCCCAAACGGGGAGCTCAGGCATCGGGGGCCACCGCCTCGCCGACCGTCGCTTCCACGGCGACCTCGCCGGCCGGCTGCTGCTGCGTCACGCAGTGCCAGGCACCGCCGCCGGTGATCAAGGCGCGGGCGCGCAGCCCGACCACCTGGCGGTCGGGGAAGAGCGGGCGCAGGATCTCGAGCGCGCGCCCGTCGTTCGGGTCGCCGTACGCGGGCACCACGACGACGCCGTTCGCGACGTACCAGTTGGCGTAGCTCGGCGCCAGCCGGTGGCCGCCTTCCTCCAGCCGCTCGCGAGGCAGCGGCAGCTCGACCAGGTGGTACGGGTCGCCGTCGGCCGTGCGCAGCGCCTGCAGGATCGCGAGGTTGCGCTGCATCGGCTCGAAGTTGGCGTCGCGCGGGTCCTCGGCCACCGCGCAGACGATCGTGCGGTCGCCGGCGAAGCGCACGATGGTGTCGACGTGGCCGTCGGTGTGGTCGCCCTCGAGCCCTTCGTCGAGCCAGACGACGTGCCGCACGCCGAGCCCGGCGCGCAGCAGCGCCTCGTACTCGACCTCGTCCAGGTCGGGGTTGCGGGTAGCCGTGCGCAGGCAGGAGCGGGTGGTGAGCAGCACCCCCTCGTCGTTCACCTCGATGGCGCCCCCCTCGAGCACGTACGGGAAGGCGAAGCGCCGCATGCCCAGCGTGCGGGCGACCGCTTCGGCGGCGCGATCGTCGCGCTCGAACGCGTACTTGCCCCCCCAGGCGTTGAAGCGCCAGTCGGTGGCGGCGACCGCACCGTAGCCGTCGACCACGAAGGTCGGCCCGTTGTCGCGGAACCAGGCGTCGTCGAGCGGCACGCGGTGGAAGCGCACGTTCGTCAGGTCCGCGCCCGCGGCGTTGAGCCGGGCGCGTGCGTCGCCCTCGGCGGCATCGTCGGTGACGTTCACCCAGACCGGTTCGAAGGCCGCGAGGGTGGCCACGAGGCCGGTGAACTCGTCGCGGACCGCGTGGAGGTGGCCCTCCCACAGCTCGTCGTTGGCCGGCCAGCTGGTCCAGGTGGCGGCGTGCGGCCCCCATTCCGCGGGCATCCGGAAGCCCTGGTCGGCGGGGGTGGGGTGGTCGAGGTGAAGCATGGGGTCTCCCAAGGTGGTGCGGCAGGGCGCGTCGGCGCAGGTCGCGCGTGCGTCGCGCCCGCGCGTCGACCGTAGCACCCACGGCCGGCGACCGCCGTCACGGGCCGGCGATCGCCTCGATCAGCCGGAGCCCGACCCAGACCGCGCCGGCGACCACGGCCACGTGGAGCGCGAACATGTAGACGCGCGTGGGGTTCACGGTGCGTCGCCCGTCGAGCCATCCGCGCCGAACAACCGGGCCTTCGCGGTGCGGAACTCGGC
>JAGXHO010000070.1 GCA_024636105.1 Trueperaceae bacterium
CCCGTAGATGACGCCGACGTTCGGATGATCGAGGTTCGCGGCCGCCTGGGCCTCGAGCAGCAGGCGCCGCTTGGCCTCGGGTTGCATCGAGGCGGTCTCCGGCAGGAATTTCAGCGCGACCGGGCGACCCAAGCGCGTGTCCAACGCGCGGTACACGACGCCCATGCCGCCGGCGCCGAGCTGTTCTCCGATCGCATAGTGCAGGACCTGCGTCGCGGGCGTCACGGGCGGGCCCGAGCCTGCCGCCCCTCCGGGAGACGGGCATCTCTGACAACCCCGGGGCGACGCACGGCGGGCCCACGCCACGAACGCGACGGTCGCCACGACGACTGCGAGCGTTCGGTCGGACGGTTCGTCATCATGGTCGCCAGCCTCCAGCGGGGGTCGAGGGCGCGAGTATAGGGCATGGGACGTGGCGTCGCCGCTCGCCCAGCGCACCCCCCGATGCCGCGGTCCGTCGGCTCCGACCTGCGCGGCGATGTACCATCGCGCAGAGTCCGACCGGCATACGTGCACGACGAGGTGGCCGCAAGACTCGTTTTCCACGAGGGGGGATCCGCCTCATGTCCGCAGATGATCACAAGGCTCTCTTCCGCCGCTACTTTGCTGAAGGCGCCAACAAGGGCGACCTAACCATCATTGACCATGTGTTCGCCGCCGCCTATGTCCACCATGACCCGGCCAATGTCGATTCAATCGGCGGTGTGGACGACGTCAAGCATCACATTGTTACGCTTCGACAGGCGTTTCCTGACCTGGAGTTCCGCATTCACGACGAGATCGCCGATGAGGACAACATCGTGGTGCGTTGGACTGTCAGCGGTACCCATACCGGCGACTACTTTGGCATCCCACCAACTGGAAGAGCGTTTAGTGTCACCGGAATGAATCATTGGCGTGTTGCGAACGGCGAGGCGATTGAAGGCTGGGCGAACCGTGATGATTTGGGTTTGATGCGCCAGTTGGGTCTGCTTCCCGGCTGAGGAATAAGCCAAAGGACACACCGGCGGCGGTCGCCGGCGCCGGCCGGGTCGAACCGCAGCGCGATCCGCTGAGGTCTGCTGCCAGGCCGCGACCTCCTCACCACCCGCATGGACCTCACCAGCACGCCCAGCGCCGAGCAAGCCAGCATCCTCGCGGCGCTCAGGGCCGAGGCTGCACCGGACCTGCGCGCCTAGCGACAACGACTTCCGCGAACTGCGTCGCAGACGCGAGCCGCCGATCACACTGTCGAACTTGGGTCTACTGGTCGCAGCACAAGCTTCCGGGCTCCTGGGCCTTGAGGGAGCGTTCTGCTATCTTATCGTCGTCGACACGAGCGACGGACCGATCGGGGTGAGCGCGTGGCAAGCAACAGCCAGACGACGGCCGGCGGGGCCTTCAGCGACAGTCTGCGGAAGCTGACGGCGGCGGACACGCCGCTGACGTCCGCGCTTCAAGACCTGCGCCAGTTGGCCCAGAACCCCGACCACCGTCCCTCGGCCGACCTCGCGGCGAACCTCGGCCAGGTCATGCGCGACCTCTCGTCGTTGCAGGTCGGCAGCAAACGCGTCGTGAAGCAGCTCGATCAGCTCCAGGGTTTGGTGCGCACCTCGGCCGTGATCGCCTCCTCGCTCGACATCGACCGCGTGCTCGAAGTGGTGATGGACAACGCCATCGAGTTGACCAACGCGGAGCGCGCGTACCTGATGCTCCGGTCCGAGGGCAACGACGAACTCGAGTTGCGGGCCGCTCGCAACTGGGATCGTGAATCGCTCCCCGAGCAAGAGGTCACCTTCAGCCGGGGCATCATGGCCACCGTGGTGGAGACCGGCGAACCGGTCTTGACGATCAACGCCCAGGGCGACAGCCGCTTCCAAGCCCAGGCGAGTGTGCTCATCAACGACCTGCGGTCGATCATCTGCATCCCGCTCAAGCTCCGGGACCGGGTCACGGGCGTGCTGTATGCCGACAACCGGTTCGAGCAAGGTGTGTTCGATCAGGACAGCGTCGACCTGGTGGCAGCGTTCGCGAACTTCGCCGCCATAGCAATCGACAACGCTCGGCACTTCAGCAGAGTGACCGCCGACCTCGCGGCGGCCAAGCGCGAGGTCTCGCGCCTGCAGATCGAGATCAACCAGTCGCACCTCAAGCGCGAGATGTCGGCGATCACCGATACCGATTACTTCCAGCGCCTATCGTCGCTCGCCAGCGACCTCCGCAAGCGGAAGACCGAGACGGGCTGAGACCATGATGGGGTGGACCGCATCGGCCCTCCGAACCCATGATCGGTGAGCGCATCCTCCACTACCTGGTCCTCGATCAGATGGGGGCCGGCGGCATGGGGGTCGTCTATCGCGCCCTCGACACGCGCCTCGGACGGCACGTAGCGCTCAAGTTCCTGCCGGAACCGGCCCGCCACGACGCGACCGCACGCGATCGGCTCCTCGCGGAGGCTCAGGCGGCCGCGCGGCTCGATCACCCGAACATCGGCGTGATCCACGCGATCGAAGACGTCGACGACCAGCCGTTCATCGTCATGGCGCTCTACGAGGGCGAGAGCCTGCGGAGTCGGATCGATCGAGCCCCGCTCGGGGTGGACGACGCGACCGACATCGCCATGCAGGTGGCCCGCGGGCTGGCGCGTGCCCACGCCGGTGGTGTGGTGCACCGCGACGTCAAGCCCGACAACCTGTTCTTGGCGGCACAGGCACCGGTAAAGATCCTCGACTTCGGCTTGGCGAAGCTCGACCGCATGGATGGGCTGACCAGCGCCGGCACGGTGGTCGGTACGCTCGAGTACATGTCGCCCGAGCAGATCCGCGGGCAGGCGGTCGATGCCCGCACCGACCTGTGGGCGTTGGGACTCGTGCTCTACGAGATGCTCACGGGCGTGTCGCCGTTCCGTACCGAGGGCGGCATGACGGCCAACATCTTGAAGATCATCAAGGACGAGCCCGAACCGCTCCTCCTGCTGCGTCCCGACGCCACGCCGACGCTGGCGGCGGTGATCGAACGCGCGCTCGTCAAGGACCGCGAAGCTCGGTACGGCAACGCCGCCGACATGCTGGTCGACCTCCAGGCTGCGCTCCGCAAGGGCAGCGCGGTCACCTCGCTGCCCACGAGGGTCGAGGCTCCGTCCGTACCCATCCCCTCCCCGGCGGTCCCGGTGGTCGCCCCACCGGTGCCTGCGACGGCGCCCACGACGGCGGCTCCCTCCCCTGCACAGCGGCCCGCCGCCAGCCACCTGCCCACACCACCGTCGCCCCTGGTGGGTCGCGACACCGAACTCGAGATCATCCGAACGAACCTGGCCGATCCCCATTGCCGGTTGCTGTCGCTGCTCGGTTTGGGGGGTACGGGAAAGACCCGCCTGGTGATCGAGGCAGCCACGGAGGCGCAGGCAAGCGGCGTGTTCACCGGTGGCGTGCATTTCGTTCCGCTCGACCCCCTCGAAGACGCCGACCTCATCGTCCCCGCCATCGCGCGCGTCCTTGGCCTTGACCTGCAGCCGCAAGAGCCCGGGCTGGTTCAGGTGCAGCGGCACCTGGCCGAGAGCGACGTCTTGCTCGTGCTCGACAACTACGAACACGTCATGGAGGGCGCCGAGCTTCCGTCGGAACTGCTCCAGGCCTGCCCGGGTCTCCGCATCCTGGTCACCTCGCGCGAGCGACTCAACCTCGAGGAAGAGTGGGTGTTGCCACTGCCGGGGCTCTCGGTGCCGCCCGCCGGCGTCGCGACGCCCGAAGCAGCGAGCCGCTACAAGGCCGTCGAGCTCTTCGTCCAACGGGCCAAGCGGACGAACGCGCGGTTCGAGCTCGAAGCCGAGGACGTTGCTCCCGTCGGCGAGATCTGTCGGCTGGTCGCGGGGTCGCCGCTGGGCATCGAGCTCGCCGCGCCCTGGGTGAAGATGATGACGTGCGCGGAGATCGCGAGCGAGATCCAGGACAGCATCGACTTCTTGGCCAGCTCGAGCCGCAACGTCACCGAGCGCCACCGCAGCATCCGCGCGTGTTTCGAGTATTCCTGGACCTTGCTCTCACCCAAGGAGCGCGACGTGTACGCCCGCCTCGCCGTGTTCCAAGGCTCGTTCACCCGCGAGGCGGCCGCCGACGTCGCGGGTGCCAAACTACCGTTCCTGATGGCGCTCGTGGACAAGTCGCTGCTGCAAGCCGTGGGCGGGCGGTACGACAGCCATCCGCAACTGCACCACTACACGGCCGAGAAGCTCGCCGAAGACACGTCGCTGGCCACCGACGTCCAGTTGCGCCACGGTGCGTACTACCTCGGATACCTGCAGGGGACCGTGGGAAGGAGCGACGAGTTGGCGCGGCTCGACCTCGAGCTCCAGCAAGTCCTTGCAGCCACGCATCGCGCCCACGAGCGCGGCGACGCGAGCATGCTGGTCGACTTGATGCGGCTCCTCGCGGTCGACGGGGGTTACTACGCGGCACGCGGCCATACGACGCGGTCGATGGCGCTCCTCCAAGCGGCTGCGGATGCGGCCAAAAGCCTCGACCGCCTCGCCGTCGCCGCCCGGTTCTTGGGCAAGCTCGGCGACACCCACAAGCTCCACCACGGCGAACGGGAGTCCGCCCTCGCGGCGTACCGGGAGTCCCTGTCGCTCTCCGAGCAACTGAACGATCACCACCGTCAGGCGGTCATGTTGAGCCTGATCGGTCAGACCCGGTTCGAACAGGGTTCCGACGACGCCGACGCGTACCTCGAGCGCGCCTACGAGATCGCGCACGCCCACGACGACGGGGTGGCGATGAACCACGTTCTGCAGCACCAGGGAATGCACGCCGCGCAGCAGGGACGGATGGAATCGGCGCGGGCGCTGTTCGGGCAGGCGCTCGAGGTGATCCACGGCGGCACCGACGACGAGCCCGACCCTCAGGGGGCGCTCGCGTACCCCGTGTTCATGACCCTTCTCAACTTGGGCGAAGTGCACCGCGTGCTAGGTGCGTACGACCTGGCGTTGACGTTGCGGCAGCGAGCCCTGCGCATGGCCGAGGCACGCGACAACCAGTTGTGGAAGGCCTACGCGGTCCACGAACTGGGGGAAGTGTTCCACAGCATGAACGAGCGCATCCGGGCGCAAGAGCACTTCACGCTCGCGCTCGAATTGTGGGAGAAGAACGGCGTGACGAGGAAGGTGCGCGACCTGAAGACGTTCATGCACGCGGAGGGCTACCTTGTCGACGCCCAAGCCGGACCCTCATCGAGGTCCACCGGCCCGGTGACCTGACCACCAGCGACGTCGCGCGCCGGGGACCGAACGGCCCCGGAGACCGCCGACGTCGCCGGCAAATGATGAACCTCTCGACACCGGAGGGGCAAGGGTGTATTGTCCCGGATGAGGGTGTAATGAACTTCACATCTCTGGGTCCAGGACACCTCGAGTGATGTGCACGCAGTCCGGCACCCACGACGGTGACGACGCGAAGCGTACCGACACCCTTGCCGTCCTCGGCCACGCGCCGGTAGTTCAGGAAGAGGCGATATGAAGCGTTCCCTGTGGTTCTCTCCTCTCGTGCTGGTGCTGATACTGGCCGCTTGCGGCAAGGTCACCGGACCCGCGCCCGCCGAGCTCGAGTTGGCGGCCTGGGACGGCGCGTCCGCGCGCGACGGCGCCGCCTTCCTGCCGCCCGTCGGACGGAGCGTCGACACGGCCGGCTTCGACCCCGGGGTTACCGTCGAGGTGAAGATCGTCGAGCTGGACGGCACGCCGGTCACGGGCGCGCAGTTCACGACGGCCGACGGATCGGTGCGGGTCGAGGACGACTTCTACATGGCCCTATGGCGCGTCTCCAGCACCACCCGTGCGAACCGGAACCTGAGCAACGTTCGCGTCGAGGTGTGGGTGAGCGACCTGGCGCCCGAGAGCGCCCTCGCGGCCGCGTGCGTCGCCACGGATCCCTGCCTCGCTGGCTCGTTCGACGCGGTGCTCAAGAAGTCCAAGCGTGGCCCGTCGCCTTCGACGGCCCTGGACCTCACGAAGACGCAGTCGCTGCCGATCAAGTTCTTCGTGGCCGGCGCCGCGCTGCGGCCGACCTCGTTGAGCGAGTTGCACCGGTTGGGTCAGCCGACCTCGTTCTTCGAGGACGTCGGTGACGACGTGCCTTATCCGAACTGCATGGTCAACGAGTTCACGATGCCGGCGCAGGGGTTCAACGCGCTCGGCTCCGGCTTCAACGCGCTCGGCTCCGGCTTCAACGCGCTCGGCAGCGTCGGCGGTATGTTCCTGTTCGGACCCGGCACGACGCCCGGGGCACCCAGTGTCCGGATGTTCCCTGCCGGTGATGCGGGCGACCTGGCGAACGGGCTGCTGACGGACGGTCTCGAGCGCAACGCCGCAATCCTGATCGTCGACGACTTCAGTGGCATCGTTGACGCCGGGGTCAGCGGCGTCTACGAGCTCGACGGCGACTTGATCGACCCAGCCGACGACCTGGACGAGGCCGG
>JAGXHO010000071.1 GCA_024636105.1 Trueperaceae bacterium
GTTCGGTGAGGTTCGGTTGGGGCAGGGGAAGGAGAAGGCGGCGGAGTTCTTGGCGGGGCATCCGGAGTTGGCGGTCGAGGTGCGTGCGCGGGTGCTCGAGGCGATCGGTGGCGGCAAGAAGGGCGGCGCCGGCCGCGACGCTGGTAGCGGCGACGACGAGGGCGACGCGTGAGCGGCCTGCTGTACGCGATCCTCGCGCTGGTCGCGGTCGCCGCCGGCTTCGCGGTGGGGTACCTGCTGCGCCGCGCCCGCGATCACGAGGTGCTCGCCAAGGCGGAGGCCGAGGGACGCGCCATCCGCGAACGCGCCGCGGCCGAGGGTCGAGCGGCCACCGATCGCGCGGCGGAGGAGCAACGCCAGCGGCTCGCCGAGGCGCGCGCCCAGCTCGAGACCGAGTTCGGCCGGGCCCGCGAGCAGCTCGAGGCCGACGCCCAGCGCCGTCAAGTCGCGCAGGCGCAGGAGTTCGAACGTGCCCGCGCCGACGTCGAAGAGGGGCGCAGCACGCTTCGCGACGCGCGCGAAGAGCTGCGCCGGGACCGCGAGAAGATCGAGCAGATCGAGGAGCGGATCACGCGCCGCGGGGAGCAGCAGGACGCGCGGGCGCTCCGGCTCGATGAGAACGAGGAGCGCCTCGATCAGCGCGTTCGCGAGCTCGACGCCGAAGCCGAGCGGCTCCAGGAGCGCCTCGCCGAGGCCGACCGGCGGCTGTACGACGTCGCCCAGCTGAGCCGCGAGCAGGCGGTCGCGCAGGTACTCGACCAGCTCGATCGCGAGCTGGAACGCGAGAAGGCGGTGCGCGTCCGCGCCGCCATCGAGCAGGCCGACGCCGATGCCAAGCGGCGTTCGCAGGACATCCTCGCCCAGGCGATCCAGCGTTCGGCGAGCGAGGTCTCGGCGGCGATCAGCGTCTCGGTCGTGCCGATCCCCAGCGACGCCATGAAGGGGCGGATCATCGGCCGCGAGGGCCGCAACATCCGCGCCTTCGAGGCGATCACCGGCGTCGACGTCATCATCGACGACACGCCGGAGGCGGTGCTCCTCTCGTCGTTCAACCCCATGCGTCGGGAGGTCGCCAAGCTCGCGCTCGCGGAGCTTGTCGGCGACGGCCGCATCCACCCCGCGCGCATCGAAGAGGTCGTCCAGAAGGCGCAGCACGAGATGCAGACGTACATCCGCGAGCGCGGCGACGAGGGGGCGCTCGAGGCCGACGTGGTGGGCATCAAGCCGGGCATGATCCAGCTGCTCGGCCGCATGCACTTCCGCACGAGCTACGGGCAGAACATCCTCAAGCACTCGGTCCAGGTGGCCCACCTGAGCGGGCTGATCGCCGTGGAGCTCGGCCTCGACGTCGCGATGGCGCGGCGTGCCGGGTTGCTGCACGACATCGGCAAGTCGATCGACCGGGAGATCGAGGGCACCCACACGGAGATCGGCGCCCAGCTCGGTCGCCGCTTCGGCGAGCCACGCGAGGTCATCGACGCGATCTACAACCACCACGACCTCGAGCGCGCCGAGACGCTCTACCCCGTGCTCGTCAACGCCGCCGACGCGATCAGCGCGGCGCGTCCCGGCGCCCGCCGCGAGACGCTCGAGACGTACCTCAAGCGCCTCGAAGGCCTCGAGAGCATCGCCACCTCGTTCCCCGGTGTCGAGAAGTCGTACGCGATCCAGGCGGGGCGCGAGATCCGCATCATCGTCGAACCCGACAAGGTCGACGACGCGTCCGCCGTCCTGCTCGCGCGCGACATCGCGCAGCGCATCGAGCGCGACATGGAGTACCCCGGTCAGGTGCAGGTGACGGTCGTGCGGGAATCGCGGGCGGTCGAATACGCCCGCTGACGAACGCGGGTGCGCCCGCCCGAGAACGAGGAACCGCCCGCCGCCCGCCGCATCGCTCCTCGGTGCGGCGGGTGCCTCGTCGCTCGTGCCCGAAGCGGCGCACGGCGCAAGACCCGGGCGCGGACGACCGGGTTAGACTCCGCGCGATGCCCGGTCCCTCGAACCGAGCCACACCCCCCCCCGCCCCCACCCCAGTGAGGTGACCGTGTGACCCCAGCCCGCGCCCGCCGTCCGAGGACCGGCCCGTGAGGACCGGCGACGACGTCAAGCTCTTTGCCGGGAGCGCCACGCCCGCGCTCGCGACCGCGGTGGCGCGCCACCTGGGCTTGCAGCTCACGCGCGGCACCGTGTCGCAGTTCCCGGACGGCGAGACCCGCATCGCGCTCGAGGAGAGCGTGCGCGGCGCCGACTGCTTCGTCGTCCAGTCCACGAGCTCGCCCGTTAACCACAACCTTATGGAGCTGCTCGTCCTGGTCGACGCGCTCCGGCGGGCCTCGGCGTGGCGCATCAACGCCGTGATCCCGTACTTCGGCTACGCGCGCCAGGACAAGAAGGTCCAGGCCCGCGAACCGATCACGGCCAAGCTCGTCGCCAACCTGCTCGAGACGGCCGGCGTCGATCGGGTCATCACGATCGACCTGCACGCTGGCCAGATCCAGGGGTTCTTCGACGTCCCGGTGGACCACCTCACCGCGCTCGACATCCTCGGCAAGCACCTGCGGACCACCGACCTCGAGGGATCGGTCGTCGTCTCGCCCGACGTCGGTCGGGCGACCGAAGCGCGGCGCCTCGCGAACTTCCTCGGCCTGCCGCTCGCGATGCTCTACAAGCGGCGCACGAGCCCCACCGAGACCGAGGTCACCCACGTGATCGGCGACGTGACCGGGCTCCGGCCGATCATGATCGACGACATGATCTCGACGGCGGGCACCATGCGCCGCGGCATCGACGCCTTGCTGCGCCTCGGCGCCGTCCCCGACGTCCGCGTCGCCGCCACCCACGCGGTGTTCACCCCACCGGCGCTCGAGCGCCTCACCCACGACGCCATCCGCCACGTCTACGTCACCGACACCGTGCCGTTCGCGGGCGGGCACGACCGTGTCGAGGTCCTCACCGTCGCGGGCCTGCTGGCCCAGGCGATCTCGAACGTCCACAACAACGACTCGGTCAGCTCGCTCTTCAGTTCCTGAGCACCTGCGCGGAGGACGAAGCCGGTCCCAGCGCGCGCTTTGACACCGTCCGGCCGGCCGTGTAGGCTGGAGCGTTGTACGGACGCCGCCCCGGCCCCGCCGGGCGCCGCAGCGACCGCGATCTCGACCGGCAACGGCCCGCACCGGGCCCTCGGAGGACGTCATGAAGCTCGAAGCCCAGAAGCGCGCCGCCGGCGCGAGCGGTGCCCTGCGCGACCAGGGGCGCCTTCCCGCTATCCTGTACAACCGAGGGCTGAACGTCCCGGTCAGCATCGACCTCAAGGCGTTCGACCGCGTGTTCCGCAGGCAGGGCACCTCGAACCTGATCGACCTCGACGTCGACGGCGAGACGCACGCGGTCTTGGTCAAAGCGGTGCAGATGGACAAGCGCCGCCGCCTGCCGCAGCACGTCGACTTCTTCGCCATCACGGCCGGCCAGAAGCTCCACGTCCACGTACCCATCGAGTTCATCGGCATCGCCATCGGGACCAAAGAGGGCGGGCAGCTCGATGTCCAGCGCCGCGAGGTGCACCTCAACATCCTTCCGCGCCTGATCCCGCACCACGTCGATCTCGACGTGACCGCGCTCGCCGTCGGCGACTCGCTGCACGTGCGCGACCTCGTCGACCTGCTCCCGGCCGAAGCCGAGATCCTCGACGATCCCGACCTCGCCGTCGTCGCCGTCGTGGCGCCGCGCGTCGTCACCGACGACGAGGAAACCACGGATGCAGAGGACCTCGAGCCCGAAGTGATCGGTGAGGCGAGCGACGAAGAGGGAACCGAAGACGATAACGACTGAGCCGCTGCAACTCATCGTCGGCCTCGGCAACCCCGGTCCGACCTACTCGGGAACCCGGCACAACGCCGGGTTCCTCGTCGTGGACGAGCTGGCGCGGCGCTGGGGGCTGCGCTTCAAGGGCGCCAAGCAGGCCGACGTCGCGGAGTCCGCGGCGGGCGTCGTGCTCGTCAAGCCGAAGACGTACATGAACCTCTCCGGAGCCGCCGTGCAAGGGGCCATGACCCGCGGCCGGATCCGTCCGGAGGGGCTGCTCGTCGTGCACGACGACCTCGACCTGCCGCTCGGGCGCCTGCGCTTCAAGCGGGGCGGCGGCGCGGGTGGTCAGCGCGGCGTGCAAGATGTGATCGCCCGGATCGGTCCCGAGTTCGATCGCTTGAAGGTGGGGATCTCGCGCCCCCCTGAGGGGTGGGCCACCGAGAGCTGGGTCTTGTCGCGCTTCCGGGAGGACGAACGCGGGCTCGTCGAGCGCGTCGTCGCCGCGGCGGCGGACGCGCTCGAACGGCGGCGGGACGAGGGCTGGGACGCCGCGTGCGGGTTCGCGAACGGCCTCGACCTCGCCGCTTCGGGCGACGAGGCACCCGGAACCCCCTGACGTCGGCTCCTCGTCAGGCCAGACGCGCCAGGCTCGCCTCGATCTCGGTGGCGAGCCGCTCCGCTTCGGCGAGCCGCCGGCGCTCCTCCGCGACGACCTCGGCCGGCGCACCGGCGACGAAGCGATCGTTGGCCAGCTTCTTGGCCGAGCGTGCCGCCTCGGCGCGCTGGTCGGCCAGCCGCCCCTCCTGCTTCGCGGTCCAAGCGGCGACGTCCACGACGCCCTCGAACGGCAACCGCAGCACCAGATCGACGACCGGCTGCGCCAACGAGGCGCCGGCCGGGGCCGTCGCCTGGACCCGCGCCCGTGCGAGGGTCTCGAACACACTCGTCTCGGCGGCGAGCGCCGTCGCGCCGGCGCCCTCGAGCACCAGCGGCACGGCTTGGTTGGGCGGTAGGTCGGCATCGGCACGGAGCTGGCGGACCGCCGCCACGGCGGCTTGGAGGCGCGCGAAGTCGCGCTGCGCGCCCGCGTCCTGGAGCGCGGGATCGACCGTCGGCCAGTCGGACTCGGCGAGCTGGCGCTCGTGCCCGAGCGCCGACCACAGCTCGGAGGTCACGAACGGCATGATCGGGTGCAGCAACGCGAGCACCCCCTCGAAGGTGCGCCGCAACGTCGCGCGCGTCCGCGGGTCGTCCTCGCGCAGCGCCGGCTTGGCCGCCTCCAGGTACCAGTCGCAGAAGGTCGACCACGTGAAGTCGTAGGCGCGGCGCGCCGCGGCACCGAGGTCGAACGCCTCGAGCGCGATGGTCACGTCCGCGGTGGCCGTCTGCAGCTCTGCGAGGATCCAGCGGTCGGCGAGTCGCTCCGGGGCGCCCGGCTCCTCGCGGCCGTCGAGGTTCGTGCGCACGAAGCGCGCCGCGTTCCACAGCTTGGTGCAGAAGTTGCGCCCCATCTCCACGCGGCGCGCGTCCCAGCGGACGTCCTGACCGCCGGTGCTGGCGTGCGCCATCGCGAAGCGCAGCGCGTCCGCCCCGCTCTCCGCGATCACCTCGAGCGGATCGATGCCGTTCCCTTTGCTCTTCGACATCTTCTGGCCATCGGCGTCGAGCACCAGACCGTGCAGCACCACGGTGTGGAACGGCGCCTGGTCGGTGAGTTCGAACGCCGCGAGCTCCATGCGCGCCACCCAGAAGAACAGGATGTCGTACCCGGTCACCAGCACCGACGTCGGGTAGAAGCGCCGGTAGAAGGGGTCGTCGACGTCGGGCCAGCCGAGCGTGCTGAAGGGCCACAGGTTCGAGCTGAACCAGGTGTCGAACACGTCGGGGTCCTGGGTCAGCGTGCGGCCGACGTACCGCGGGTCGTCGGTGGGGTCGAGGTACGGGTCGCTCGGATCGGGGACGATCACCTGGCCGTCTTCGTCGTACCAGGCCGGGATGCGATGGCCCCACCAGAGCTGCCGCGACACGTTCCAGGGGCGCAAGTTCCGCAACCAGTCCTCGTTCACCTTCGCGTAGCGCTCCGGCACCACGCGAAGCGCTCCCGACTCGAGCGCCTCGAGAGCGCGCGCCGCCGCTTTCGAGGTGTCGTAGAACCACTGCGTCGACAAGAGCGGCTCCACCGGCTCGCCGGTGCGCTGCGACAGTCCGAGCGCCACCGTGTGGTCGGCGATCGACACGAGCGCCCCCTCCGCCTCGAGAGCGGCCACGACCGCGTCGCGCGCGTCAAAGCGGTCGAGCCCGCGGAACGCCTCGGGTACGAGCTCGCTGGCGAGCTTGCCGTCGAGGTCGATCACCGATGGGCGCGCGAGGCCGTGGCGTTCGCCGATCTCGAAGTCCGTCGGGTCGTGCGCCGGCGTGATCTTGAGCGCGCCGGTGCCGAAGTCCTTCTCGACCGCCTCGTCGGTGATCACCGGCACGAAGCGGTCGGTTAGGGGGATCCGGACCCGCCGGCCCACCAGGTGCGCGTAGCGTGCGTCGTCCGGATGCACCGCCACGGCCTGGTCGGCGAAGATCGTCTCGGGGCGCACGGTCGCGATCTCGATGGCGTCGCCACCGTCTTCGCCGAGGTAGCGGAGCCGGTAGAGCTTGCCGGCGCGCTCCTCGCGCTCGACCTCGAGGTCGGAGAGCGTCGTCTGGCTCACCGGGTCCCAGTTGACGATGCGCTCCCCCCGGTACATGGCGCCGCGGTGGTAGAGATCCACGAACTGCTTGCGCACCGCCTTCGAGAGCCCCTCGTCGAGGGTGAAGCGGGTGCGGGTCCAGTCGGCCGACACCCCGAGCCGCTGGAGCTGCTCGAGGATGATCCCTCCGTACCGCTCTTTCCAGGCCCACACGCGCTCCAAGAACGCCTCGCGGCCGATGGCGTGCCGGTCGAGCCCTTCGGCGCGCAAGGCGCGCTCCACCTGGACCTGGGTGCTGATCCCGGCGTGGTCGGTGCCGGGTTGGAATAGCGCTTCGAAGCCCTGCATCCGCTTGAAGCGGATGAGCGCGTCGATGATCGCGTTGTCGAAGGCGTGGCCGAGGTGCAAGTTGCCGGTGACGTTCGGCGGCGGGATGACGATGGTGAACGGGGGCTTGGGGCTCGCCGCGTCGGCGGCGAGCGGTTCGTCCGCCCAGCGCCGCGCCCACCGCAGCTCGAGCTGGGTCGGGTCGTAGCGGGTCGGCAGTTCGCTTCGCGCTTCCGTCGGTGCGTCGGTCATCGGTGGCTCCCTCGGGGGACGGGGCGCCGGACGCGCCCGCGGCCTAATGGCGGGTCGGGTCGCGGACGAGGCGTCGGCCCCGCGGTACCACCGCGCTTCCTCGCTCGAGGCGAGGCCACTCGGGTGCGGCTACGGCGCCGACCTGCGGCGAACGGCCACACGATGGGGTTCTACTCGGGCGGGGATCCCCGCCGGTTCCTCCCCGGATGCCCGTCGCCGGGGGCGACGTGCGCGCGGGCGACCTTCGCCCCCGCCGATCCGGGCCGCGCTCGCACCGACGGCGGAATCTCCGCCGACGCACGGCCTCGCTGTCGGTCGGCGAGGGGGCTACTCCTCCCGCACCGATGAGCGTAGTCGCCGCCCGGTGTCGGCGTCAACCGTCCGGCCGCGGTCCCGCGTGGCGCGCGCTGCTCAGACGACCGGGAGCGTGTTGAGCGCCTGGATCGACACTTGCCCCGCCAACCGGCGCGCCGCGACCCGCAGAGCACCCGCGCTCGCGTTCTCGGGGTCGGCGACCACCAGTGGCACGCCCGCGTCGCCGCTCTCGCGGAGCGCACGCGTGATCGGGATCTCGCCCAGAAGCGGCAGGCCCTCCGCCTGGGCGAAGGTGCGCGCGCCCCCCTCCCCGAACAAGAAGTCCTTGGTGCCGTCGGGCAGCGCGTAGTAGCTCATGTTCTCGATGACGCCGAGCAGCGGCACGTGCGTCTTGCGCGCCATCGTGGCCGCGCGCCGGACGTCGAGCAGCGCGACGTCCTGCGGCGTCGTCACGAGCACCATGCCCGACAGGGTGACCAGCTGGGCGAGCGAGAGCTGGACGTCGCCCGTTCCGGGGGGGAGGTCGACGATCAGGTAGTCGAGGTCGCCCCACACGGTCTGCTGGAGAAGCTGCGTGAGGGTGCCGTGCAAGATGGGCCCGCGCCACGTGAGGGCCTGACCGTCCTCCACCAGGTTCGCGACCGACACGATCTTGACCCCGTGGTTCTTGAGCGGGAGGATGCGCTTCTCGTCGTCGGCCATCAGGCGTCGCCCCTCGACCGAGAACATCTTCGCTTGCGAGGGCCCGTAGATATCGGCGTCGAGCAGGCCGACGTCGGCGCCGTCGAGCGCGAGCGACGCAGCGAGGTTGGCCGCGATCGTCGACTTCCCGACGCCGCCCTTGCCCGAGCCGACGGCCACGACGTGCTTGACGCCCGGCAAGTTCCCGGTCGGGCTGGGCCGGACCTGAGCGCCGAAGGTGAGGTCGACGCGCCCGACGCCGGGCACGCGAGCAAGCGCGGCGCGCACGTCGCCCTCGATCTGCGCCTTCATCGGGCAGGCCGGGGTCGTCAACTGCACGGTGACGGCGACCCGATCGCCCTCGATCTCGACCGTCTCGACCATGCCCAGGGTGACCAGATCTTCGTGGAGCTCAGGGTCCTGGACGGTCGCGAGCGCTTCCATGACCGCACGTTCGGTGATCGCCATGCGGCAGGCTACCAGCGCGCGAACCGGGATGGGCGCCGGTCGGCGACGACGCCGCCGCGTGCTGCGACGCACGGCCCGCTGCCGCCTCCGGCACGGCGCGTTGCGCGGCGCCTTGTCCGCAATCGACGAGCGCGCGTACCATGGGCCCGATGAGCGCCGGTCCGCGACCACCGAACGACGATCCGGTCGCCCGCGAACGAGCGCTCGACCCGCGCACCGGACTGCCGGTGGTGCGCTACGTCGGTCCGCATCCCCCCACCCTCCGACCCGGGGCGCCCGCACCGGTCGGCGCATGGCGCGTGCTCGTCGCCGAGGAACGCGACGGACGCTGGTTCGTGGAGCTCGAGACGGCGGCTTCGGCGCGACCGCTCGCCGAGGTCGCGACCTCGGTCGACGACGGCGATGTCGAGGACCTGCTCGAGGTCCTCGAGGACGCCGCACGCCTCGGGGTGGCGCACGGTGGCTTGACGATCGATCGCTTGTGGCGCCACGGCCCGTCGGTGCGCGTCGAAGGCTACGGCGTCGGCTGGGACCTCGATGCGAGCGTCGATGCCGACCGGGCCGCCGTGGCGCGTGCGTTGCTGGATCTGCCGGGCACCGCGATCACCGCTCCGGTGCGCACGCGCCTGATGGAGCTCGCCGGAAGCGCTTCGCCAGAAGGTGCCTCGGCCGTGAACCCCCCGGTCGTGAACCCCCCGGCCATGACCCCCCCAGCCGTGACCCCCGCGGCCACGAACGCCCCGGGGCCTGCCGCTCGCCCCACCACCCCGATCCCGGGGCTCGACGACGCCCCGACGACGGCACCGCCCGTGGCCGCGACCTTCGTGAAGGGCCCGCCGCCCGGCGCCCGGGCTGTCTCTTATACACATCT
>JAGXHO010000072.1 GCA_024636105.1 Trueperaceae bacterium
CCTCGCGCACGGAGGCCGCGACCTCTTCGAAGGGGCGCCGCTCGGCGGCGAGGTAGGCCTCGACGACCACGACATGGAAGCGGGCATCGGACGCCACGACCTCGGTGACCCCGGGCCCACGCAGCCCGAAGGCCGCGGTCGCGACCGGCGTCGGAAGGGCCGGGCGGCCGACCGGACGCGGTTCGGTCTCGCCTGCGGCAGCGCCGAGCGCTCCGTCGCGGTCCGCCCGCTCGACCGACACCTCACGCGCCACCGCTGCGGCGTCCTCGCCGGCGAGCACCCGGGCGCGCGCTTCGGTGGCGGCCTCGAGCGACTCGGTGACGATGTGGCGAGCCTCGATGCGCTCCTCGCTCATGTAGGCGTCGCGGTTGCCCTCGAAGAAGGCCCGCGCTTCGTCGTCGGACACCTCGATGCCGTCGACCAGCGAAGCCTCCCAGCGCTGCTGGCGCAGCTGCTCGCGGAGGTAATCGCGGAAGGTCTGATCGGTGAAGCCGGAGCCGGCGATCAGGTTGAGGTACGCCTGGTCGTTCGAGCGACCGTCCACGCCGCGGCTGGCGCGAAACTCGGTGACGGCCGTGCGGACGTCGCCATCGGAGACGCGCTGGCGGGCGGCGTCCTGGCGGACGACCTCTTGGCGGATGAGGGTGTCGACGAGCAAGAGCTCGAGGTCCTCGCCCACCTCGCCCTCGGTGACGGTGACGAAGAGCGGGTTCGAGCGGGTCTGGGCGACCTGGAGCTCGCGGATCGGCTCGCCGTTGACGCTCAGCGCGACCGCGCTCGTTTGGCCCGCACCACCGGTCCCGAGACCGAGGGTGGGCGTGAACATGATGACCATCCCGAGCAGGAGCCCGATCGAGATGAACCAGAGGATGATCGTGTTGGCGCGACGGCTGAGCTTCATGGGTGTTGACGTCCTCCAGGGGTGGTGCTAGCTTGACGTTTGCGTTCTTGCGGTTCCCGCGCGCCCGTAGCTCAGTCGGATAGAGCGTTCGCCTCCGGAGCGAAAGGTCACAGGTTCGAATCCTGTCGGGCGCACCAAACCGCGGCGTGGCATCACAGGCGACGCGCACGACCGTTCGGCAGCGCCGACGAGTGTAGCACGCACCCTGGATGAGGAGTTCGCGGGCGGCCCCACGGGGCCGCCCGCGTTCCCTTGGTGGCGGCCCTCTTCGCCGTCAGAAGTACCTCCCAGGCGTGAACGGTAGCGCCCCCAACAGGCGCCGCGCCTCCGCCACCGGCGGATCGACGCCGCGCGCCAGATCGCGGACGTCGGCACGCGCGACCACGTCCGGTGCCACCCCGCCCTCGAGCGACGTCCCGGACGGACTGCGCAGGTCGGCGATCGCCACCAGCACGCGGCTCCCGTCGGGCAACTCGAACGCGCGCACCGCCTCGACGTTCCCCGACGTTCGTTCGCCGACGACCCGGGCACCGACCCCCTCCGCCAGCGCCGCAGCCAGGACCTCCGCGGCGCTGGCGTTCTCCGACCCCACCAACACGACGAGCGGCCCCTCGAAGCGCGCGGGGTCGGCCAACCGCTGCTCACCGAGCGACGTGCCATCGGCCAGCCGCAAGCGCGCCACCGCCACCGGCCCCTCGCGCGCGGCTTCGATGCCGGCGGTCGCGCGCCACGCCTCTTCGCCGCGCGCGACCGCGACGGACCAGACGCCGTCGCCGAACGCGGCGAACGTGAGGCCGGCCTCCAGCACGCGCCCACCGAGGTTGCCGCGCAGGTCGAGCACCAGGGCCCGCGCCCCGGAGGCGACCAACGCCCGCACCGCAGCGTGCACGTCGGCCGCGACGTCGTCGGTGTTGAACGTCGGGACGTGGAGGTAGCCGACGCCGTCGCTCAGCAGCACCGCGTACGGGCGCGCGGCGACCGCGGCGAAGTCGACCGCGGTCCCGACCACGTCGAGGTCGAAACGGACGCGTCCGCGCTCGACGATGAGCGCCGTCGGTCCGGCGCGCAACGCGTCGGCCAACGCGGCGTTGGCGGCGAACAGGCTACCGGCCCGCCGCAGGTCGAAGTCGCCCACCGCCGTGATCACGTCCGCACGGCGCAACCCGGCGCGCTCGGCCGCCGTGCTCGGGTACACGCGCTCGACGACGAGCCCTCGGTCCTCCACATAGGCGAGTTGCGCCCCCAGCCGGACCGGCTCGTCGTCGCTCGGCGACCTCGGGACGGGGGCGGACGCCTCCGTCGGTCGTCCCAACCAGCTCGAGTGTCCGTCGGCGACCGATCGCAGCATGCGCGCCATCACGGCATCGAACGCGGCCCGGCCGTCGGCCGCGGCGGCAGCGTCGCGGTACTCGGCTCCCCACGCGGCCCAGTCGCGCTTGTCGGGCGCGTAGTACTCGGCGGCGAAGAGCGCCACCACGGCGTCGACGACCCGCACGCGCCCCTCGGCGGAGTCCCACGCCGCGGCGACCGGCGCCGAGGTCCCTGGGGGTCGAGGGACGGAGCTCGGTTGCGCGCGCGCCGGGGGAGTCGAGAGCGCCAGTAGGACGATGGCGATCAGGACCGCTGCACCGGCCGCGCGGCGGCGGCCGGTACGCGCGGCAGCCGCGTACGTCACCACCGCGGCAGCGCCCCTTCCGGTCGGTGCCAGGGCCAGGCCACCATCACGCCCTCACCGCCCCACGCCTCGAGCGTGCGCCCGTCGACGCGGATCTCGACGGCCGCGACGCCGCGCGGTTGGGTCAGCGTGTAGGTGAGCTGCGCGATGCGCCCGACCATCGAGGCCGTGCCGCCACCGGCGACCACCGCCGCGTCGAGGTCGATCACCAGCACGTCCCCCACCCACGCAACGCTGCGAACGACCGTGCCTCCGGGCACCTCGCTCGCCAACCCGCGGGCGGCCTCGGCGGCGGTCGGGCCGGCAGCGAGCGCCTCCACCGCCGCCCGCGCGGCGTCGAGCGCGCCATCGGGCCGGTTGCGCCGCGCCACCGCCTCGAGCGTGAAGGTGCCACCTTCGTCCCGCACCAGGTAGACCACCGTGTCGGGGAGGCGCTGCATGGTGCGCAGCGCGAGCACGCCGAACACCGCGAGCAGCAGGAGCAGCGCCAACGCCGCCACCCGCAGGACGACGGTGCGCATGGTCACGGCTGCTCGGCGTCGGGTCCTGCGTCGGCGTCCGGGTCGGGAGGGACGGGGTCGGCGTCTGGGTCGGCGTCCGGGTCGGGAGGGACGGGGTCGGCGTCAGGCTCGGCCTCGACGTCGGCGTCCGGCTCGGCCTCGGGAGCGGCCCTGAGCGCGGCGTCCTCCGCGAACCAGGCGACGTCGGCGTCGCCGGGGAGGAGCTCCGCGGCGCGGGCGTAGGCGTCGGCCGCGGCCGCGAAGTCGCGCACGGTGTACGCGACGCGGCCGAGCCAACTCCACGCGAGGCCTGAATCCGGGTCCGCCGCGACGACCGTTTCGAAGCGCGCCCGCGACGTCGACAGGTCGGCCGCTTCGAAGGCCGCCACCCCGGCCGCGAACGCGGCCGCGACCTCCGGATCGGCGTCGCGGCCGTACGCGAGCTGCTCGCGCAGGCGGTTGCGGAAGAACTGGGCGCGCTCGTCCGCCGGATCGAGCTCGACGACCCGCGCCCAGGCCTGCTCCGCCGCCGCGAGGTCGCCGGCCTCCTGCAGGCTGCGACCCCGCCAGACCCACGCCTCGACGAAGCCGGGGTTCGCCTCGGTCGCGGCGACGAAGAGCACCGCGGCGGCGTCGAGGTCGCCCCGCTCGTACGCGGTCAGCCCGTCCAGGAAGGCGCCCCCCGCTTCGATCCCGAAGTCGCGCTCGAGCTCGGCGGCGCGCAGGAAGTACGCGATTCCGGCGTCGTCGGGGCGCAGCGCCGAGGCCTCGGCGAAGGCCGCCGCGGCGGCGGCTGGATCGCCCGACTCCAACGCGACCCGTCCGGCCCACGCGTGCGCGTCGGCGTACTCGGGGGCCGCGCTCCGCGCCTCCTCGAACGCCGCCGCTGCAACCTCGAAGTCGCCCTGCTCGTACGCGGCCATGCCGCTCCGGAACGCCGTACTGGCGGCGACCCCGACGCGCTCGCCGAGCTCGGCCTCGGCTACGAAGTAGGCGGCGTCCGGGTCGTCGGGCCGCAACGCCGCCCACCGGCGTAGGTACGGCAGGGCCGCGCCCGGGTCGCCCCCCTCGAACAGCACCCGCCCGAACCAGCGGTGGGCGTCGGGGTCGTCGGGTACGAGCTCGAGCCAACGAGCGAAGGCGGTGCGGGCCGCCTCGCGGTCCCCCGCTTGGTAGCGCGCGAACCCGTACCCCCGCAGCGCCTCGGTGGCCGCCTCCAGGAGGGTGCCCGGTGGCGCGGGCACCCGTTGCTCCGGTTCGGCCCACGGGTCCTCGGGGCGTGCCGCCTCGAGCGCGTCGACGACGGCCACCGCGCGCACCCACCAGCCGACCGCCACATGGGTGCGCAGCGACGCCCGCAACGGGACCGGATGCGTTGGTGCGGCGTCGATCGCCGCCCGGACCGCCACCAACGCGGTGTGCCAGGCGGGGGCATCGGGCGTCCACGGACGCGGCGAGACGACGGCCACCGTGAGCGCCTCGACCGCACCCGCCCACGCGGCCGCCGCTGCGGCCGGCAGCGGCGGATCGCCCGGGGCGAACCCCACCTGCGCCGCGGCGCTCGCGGCGAGGCATGCGCCGGCGAGGAACGCCAGGAGCGCGTGGCCGAGGGGGCGGCGTCGCGTACGGTGCATGCCCCGTTGTACCGGAACGCGATGAAGCGTGCGTGGGCGCCGACCGACAATCGGGTCGTCCGACCGACAATCGGGTCGTCCGACCGACAATCGGGTCGTCCGACCGGCAATCGGGTCGTCCGACCGGCATTCGGGTCGGCGCACCAACGGGTCGACCGGCGCGCGCTTCTGCCGCCGCGATTGACCCTCATCGTCCCCGTGGGTACCCTGGTCGCCCGGACCGCGCGCCCCGACCCCGCGCCCGCAGCTGCGGCCGCGGTCGGCTGCGGCGGGCACCGGACGGTGCAGGAGAGGATCGACCCCCATGTTCCAGAGCCTCGGCGACCGACTCCAGAACGTCTTCGACGGCCTCCGCGGCCGCGGCAAGCTCAGCGAGGCCGACGTCAAGGCGGCGCTCCGCGAAGTGCGCGTCGCGCTGCTCGAGGCCGACGTCAACCTCGAGGTGGCGAAGGACTTCGTCGCCCAGGTCCAGGAGAAGGCGATCGGGTCGGAGACGCTCCTGTCGCTCAACCCCGACCAGCGCGTGGTCGCGATCGTCCACGAGCAGATGGTGGCGACGCTCGGCGGCAAGGCGGCCGTCCCCAACCTGCGCAACGACGGCAACGTCTGGATGCTCGTCGGCCTGCAGGGGGCCGGCAAGACGACCACCGCCGGCAAGCTCGCGTACCGCTACAAGTCGCAGGGGCGCCGGCCGCTGCTCGTGGCCGCCGACACCCAGCGCCCCGCGGCGCGCGAGCAGCTCCGCATCCTCGGGCAGCAGATCGGCGTGCCCGTGCTCGAGGTGGGCGACGACGAGCCGGTGCGTGTGACCAAGCAGCGACTGGACGCCGCGCTGAAGGCGGACTTCCGCGACCTGGTGATCGTCGACACGGCGGGCCGCCTGCAGATCGACGATCGCCTGATGGGCCAGCTCGAGGAGTTGCGCGACGCCCTTCGACCGACCGAGCGGCTCCTGGTGGTCGACGCCATGACCGGGCAGCAGTCGCTGCCGGTCGCGAAGAGCTTCGACGAGCGCGTCGGCCTGTCGGGCCTCATCCTCACCAAGATGGACGGCGACGCGCGCGGCGGCGCGGCGCTCTCGGCCAAGCACGTCACCGGCAAGCCGATCCTCTTCGCGGGCATGAGCGAGAAGATCGACGGCCTCGAACCGTTCCATCC
>JAGXHO010000073.1 GCA_024636105.1 Trueperaceae bacterium
GCGTCGGGTAGTCGCGGTAGACGCCGAGCGCCTCACCGATGGCGAGGGCGCGCTCGCGATGCTCGGGGTGGTGGATGCCGATGCCGGCCAGGGTGTTGTTCATCGTCCACTGCGGCTCGGGCGCGGCGTTGGCCAGATCGGCCTCGAGGCGATCGAGCAGCGCCACCAGGTCAAGCGCTTCCGGGCGCTTCCCGACCCGCTCGGCGGTGAGGCTCCAGCCGAACCGCGCCGCCCACGGGTCGGGGTCGACCATCCAGGTCTGGCGCAGCGCCTCCTTCTCGGGGTGCTGCCGGACCACGTACGAGTCGAGCCAGTCGGCGACGCCCACGAAGTCGACGCTGCGCACCATCGCGTCGACCTCGTCGGTCGACAGCCGCTTGGGCTCCAGCACCAGGATCGCGAGCAGCCGCGCCTCGACGATGCCCGTCGCCCACAGCTCGAGCGCGAGCGCGTGGTCGCGCTTGACCTCCTTGGCGAGCTTGCGCACGTCGCCGTTCAGGACGCCGAACTGGGCGTCGCCGGCGCCACGCTTGCGGTTCTGGGCGCGCACCTTCTCGGTGCCGAGGTCCTCGAGGCGGGCAAGCGCTTGGGGGGCGGTCAGGGCCATGGTCGGCTCCCTCCTGGAAGCGTCCGAAGCGGGGTCGGCCTTCGGGGACCGGCGGGCGTGGCCCGTCGAGTCTACGCGTCCCTGGCGGTCGGCCGCAGCGCGTGCGCCAGCCTCCGCTCGAGGCCGTCCAGCACGAGGTCGAGCCCGAACCCGAAGCCCTCGTCCTCGTCGTACCCGTCCACCAGCACGTGCTCCTGCACCAGCGCCGAGAGCGAGGGGTAGCGCTCCGGCGGAAGCCATTGCGCGAGCGCCTCGGCCATGGCGACGTCGTCGGGCACCTCGGCTTGGGCGATGTGGAGGCGGTGCGCGGCGAAGCCGTGCACGTAGGCGTCGAGGGTCGAGAGCGCGTGGACGATCAGCGCGTGCGGGAAGCCAGCGCGGCGCAGACATCCGATCGTCGCGTCGAACGACGCGAGCCGACCGGGACCAGCGCTGGAACGCGTGTCCACCAGCTGCGGTGCCCACGGGTGCCGACCGTACGCCGCGCGCGACGTCATGGCGCGCCGCCGCATGGCGTCGCGCCACGGCGCGTCCGGGGCGGGCGCCTCGATCTCGGTCATCACCAGGTCGACCATGCCGTCGAGCAGGTCGTCCTTGTTCGCGACGTGGTTGTAGAGCGACATCGCTTCGACACCGAGCGTGGCGGCGAGCGTCCGCATGCTCAGGCGCTCGATGCCTCGCTCGTCGGCCAGCTCGACGCCGGCCCGCAAGATCCGCGAACGGCTGAGCGGCTCGCGCGCGCCCTCTGGCGACGTGGGTTCCAACCTGGACGCTCCTCACCGGTGGCACGGCCTCGGCACTTGACGGACGTACGCCGTAAGTATACGGTGCGCCCCGGTACTTACGGTGTAAGTATCAGCGGACAGCGCTCCCCGCGCACCGCATCCATGGAGGCTCGATGATGTCGCACGAACCGAAGACCCCACGCACCCCTGGCGCCCTCGCGGCGTTCTACCTCGCAGGCGCCTACCTCGTCGGCATGGCGTACTTCCTGCTGGTCGTCGACTTCCCGAACGTGCACGACCCACTCGCCAAGATCGCGCTCTTCGCCGAGCACCTCCGGGGCTTGCAGCTCGCGTACCTGGCGATCTACGTCGTCTTCGGCGTCGTCCTCGTCGTGCTCGCCTGGACGCTGCACGCCCGTTTGAGCGCGAAGGCACCCGCCACGATGCGGGTCGCGACGAGCATCGCCCTCATCTGGGCCGGGGTCCTGATCGCCGGCGGCATGGCGAAGAACCTGGGCATGGAGACCGTCGTCGCCCTGCACGCCGACGACCCGGCCCGAGCGGTTTCCGTGTGGCTCGGCATCGAGACCATGACCTCGGGCATGACCGGCGCCAACGGCGAACTCCTCGGCGGCCTCTGGACGCTGTTGGTCAGCCTCGTGGCATGGCGCGCCCGGGCGTTCCCGCGCGCGATCGCTGCGCTCGGGTTGCTTGCCGGCGCCCTCGGGGTCGTGTCGACGGTCCCGGGGCTCGCCGCGCTGGTGGCCGGCTTCGCGCTGACGCAACTGGCGTGGTTCGTCGCCATTGGCGTCGCGCTGTTGCGTCCTCCGAGGGCGCCGGCCGTATAGCGAACCCACGCGAGGACTTCGGGCGCGCCCCTGGACCTGTGCCTACCCGCGCAGCGTCGCCACCGAGATCCGCATGCCGAACACGGCCCACAGCAGGGCCGCGTCGAGAAGCAACGGGAGGACCGCCCACGGCGACAGCCACACGACGTGGAGGACGATCGACGCGACGGCCCCGACCACGATCAGCCACGGGAGCCAGCCCGCGGGCACCCACCACCCGAGCAGGGCGGCGGTCGCCGCCAGGAAGGCGCCACCCGCGACGATCCCGAGTATGGGCGTGAGCGTGTTCAGCAGGTCACCGGCGGGCAGCAGCGAGCGCGTCTCCAACGAGAACGGCCAGAGGAGCATCCCGCCGACCCACCACGGTGGCGGCGCGCCTCCGGGCTGCGCGCTCGACGAAAACGGATGTCCCGCGCCCGCTCGCCCGCCATGGGCGCCCACCCGGTCGGCCGCGTCCACAACGCGGATGTGACGCTTCGGGACGGGCGGCGGCGCCGATGCCGCTACCGTCGCGCATGCCGACCGCTGCGTCCCGACCCGGCGCCCGCCCCCGCCGCGGCGCCGCCACCCTCGCCCTCGCACTTCTGGGGGCGTTCGCCTTCGCCCAACTGCCGCCCTTCATGGACGTCGGGTACCGGTTGTCGTGGCACGCCGGAGGATCGACGCTCGCCGGCGCGCGGCTGGTGGCCGACCCCGAGGGCTGGATCGAGCGCGACGGTCAGCGCTATCGCGTCGAGCCCACGCGCGGGGGCGGCGGCGTCGGCGTCCAGCAGCTCGACGTGGTCGTGGCGTCCGGCGGCCTGGTCGTCGCCGACGCGCGCGGCTACCTCGACGCCGCGGCGGGTGGGGGCCAGTTCATGGCGAGTGGTGTCGACGTCGTGATCGGCGATGCCCAGGGCCTGGGGGAGTACTGGGTCGCCCCCGCGCGCCTGGCGGCCATGCAGATCGGCTTCGACGGCGCCACCCGCGTGACCCGCGGGGTGCGCCGCTTCGGCAACGCGGAGCTCGAGGTCGTGTCGATCGCGTCGTCGCGCGCCGGCGGCTACGCCAGCCACACCTACGACCTCGCCAGCGGCCTGCTCCTGTTCGGCGGCACGGTCGACGCGCAACCCGGGGCGCGCATCGCCGACGACAGTGGCCAGATCCTGGAGAACCTGCAGGGGAGCGTCGGCTACACCCACCTGGCGTTCCTCGACGTGCGTCGACTGGAGGTGCCATGGTCGGGGGCTCCGCCGCCGCCGTGGCTCACGCCGGGGACCACCGTCGTGTACGAGGGCACGCGGCGCGCGGAGCTCGCCCAACCGAGCGGCCTGCCGCCGCTTCCGGGCGACGCCATCCGCGTCGCCTACGCCTTCGAGCGGTTTCTCGGCGACGCCGTCGTCGCCACCACCATCGTCGACGCCGCGAACCCGGCCGGGGTCCCCATGCCCCCCGCGACGTCGCGGCGCGTCTTCGCCTCGAGCGGCTTCGACAGCCTCTGGATCCCGCCGGAGGCGCTCGCCCGCCTCACGCCCGGTGCGCTCCTCGACCGCGACCCGTTCACCGGGCAGGACGTCGGGTACGGCGGCATGAGCGGCGAGTACCACGTGATCGTCGTGCAGACGCCGGGCGAGTACGGAGCCTTCTACTACGACCGCGGGAGCGGCTTCCTCGCCTACACGCGCCACCGCCGCCAGGTCGACCAGGTGGGCGTGATGGTAACCGAGCTGGGGTACGTCGGGACGCGCTGAACCCCGACGCCGCGCTCCGGAGCGCGCGAGGGCCCGTCCGGCAGGCGACGTGCAACGCGTCCGGGACGCGTCGGAACCAAGTGCGAGCGTGGATGCATCCCACGTATTTGAGGCGCCCCGCGCCTTCGCCGACCCCCCTCTCGTCCCGCTCCTAGCGCCTCCGCGAGGAGCGGCGAGCGCGACGTGCTGGCGGCCGACGATCCGTGCCACGAGCGGCAGCATGTGGAGGCGACCTCAGCCGCTTCCGGAGCGAGGGGATTGGCTAGCCGCTGGTGACCGGTCCGTTCGACCGAAACGATGGCCGTTCCAGGGCTCGTTCTCAGATCTCAGGCGGAGTTCAGCCTACCGGGGGATGTGCTGCTCCAGAACGGGGGCACCGAGGGTGGCGAACGGCTGCGTGTGCTGCTAAAGAAGTGGAGTGCCCGCCTCGGCGACGGTGACGTTGGTCCGATTGAGGGGCGCGCGTTTGATCGGAGCGAAGACCTGTCTCGGCACGGTTATGGACTTCGGCAGCGACGGGGCCGGTCTTCGCCAAGGCACGGGTGCGCAAGCGCAAGCACGCAAACGGCCCTCTCACATCACATCATCTTGAGTACGACCGTTCAGCACGGCTCCTGCCACCTCCTGATCTGTGGCAATGACGTCAACGAGGCGACCACGTAGAGCCGCTTCGATAGCAGCGGTCTTCTCGACGCCGCCGGCAACCCCGACCGTGTGGCCCGTTCGCATCAGTTCCTCGAGGCTGACCCCAATCGTCCTATCGTCGAGTGCTGATGCGATGGGACTGCCGGTGGCGTCGAAGAAGCGTGCGCAGATCGCGCCAACCGCACCAAGTCGCTTCGCCTCGTTAATATCGCTGGCCGGCAAGACATGGTGCAAGGTTGGCGTGGGAAAGACCGCCCCAACTCCGACGATGGCTAGATCGCACGCCTTCACGATTGCAAGAATCGACTGGATGGAGGGGTCGGACACGAAAGCGTCTCGGGTCGCGGGATCGTGGACGATCGCCGGTGCATTGAACTGACGCGAGTGGCCGCCGAGTTGCCGCGCAAGCGCGCGAGCGACCTCTCCGGGATGCGTGTCCACGTTCGGTTCGCCTACGCCTCCTAGCAGGGGGACGACCTGAGACC